>CBIHMQ010000082.1:0-8595 GCA_966211075.1 uncultured bacterium | reverse complement strand
GGAGCGCAGCGAGGTGAGGCTGCCGGTCGCGGGGTCGAAGTGGAGGGTCTCCTGTTCGACCGTCCCCGCCGCCTCGACCAGCGCCCGCTGGCGCTCCAGCTCGGCTTCGACCCCGCGCTGCAGGAAGCGGAAGCTGTTCATGTTCTTCAGCTCGGTCTTGGTGCCGAGCTCCTCGCTGCCGGCCGGGCGCACCGAGACGTTGGCGTCGACCCGCAGGCTCCCCTCCTCCATGTTGACGTCGGAGACGCCGAGCTGGCGGACCGTCTCCCGCAGCAGCCGCGCCCACTGGGCCGCTTCGGCGGCGCCGCGCAGGTCCGGCTCGGTGACGATCTCGACCAGCGGCGTGCCGCCGCGGTTGAAGTCGACCAGCGAGGCTCCGGAGCCGTGGATCCGGCCCGACTCGCCGACGTGGACCATCTTCGCCGCGTCCTCCTCGAGGTGGGCGCGATGGATGCGGACGTCGCCGAGCTTTCCGGCGCCGGCGATCGGGATGTCGTACTGGCTGATCTGGTACGCCTTCGGGCTGTCCGGATAGAAGTAGTTCTTGCGGTGGAAGATCGAGCGCGGGGCCACCTCGCAGCCGAGCGCGGCGGCGATCAGCAGGGCGTAGTGGATCGCCTGCTCGTTGACCGTCGGCAGCACGCCCGGGTGGGCGAGGCAGACCGGGCAGGTATGGACGTTGGGCTCGTCGCCGAAGGAGAGCTCGCAGCCGCAGAACATCTTCGTCCTGGTCGCCAGCTGGACGTGGATCTCCAGCCCGATCACCGCTTCCAGGTCAGCCACCGGCGCCCCCTCCCCCGTTCCAGGGCCGGTGCGGGGCGGCGACCGCCTCGAAGTCGATCGCCCGCTCCAGCGCGTGGGCGGCCTCGAGCAGGTCCCCCTCGGCGAAGGCCGGGGCGGCGATCTGGAAGCCGACCGGCAGCTCCGGACCGCCCTCGTCGGGCTGGGCGAGGCCGGCGGGGATCGAGATCGCCGGGATCCCGGCAAGGCTCATCGGCACCGTGAAGAAGTCGTTCAGGTACATCGCCAGCGGGTCGTCGGTCTTCTCGCCGAGCCCGAAGGCGACCGAGGGCGAGGTCGGCGTGACCACGAAGTCGAAGTCGGCGAAAGCGGCGTCGAAGTCGGCGGCGATCTTCGTCCGCACCTGCTGGGCGCGGCCGTAGTAGGCGTCGTAGTAGCCGGAGGAGAGCGCGTAGGTGCCGAGCATGATCCGCCGCTTCACCTCGGCCCCGAAGCCCTCGGCGCGGGTCGTCTCGTACATCGTCACCAGGTCGTCGGCCGGCTTACGGAGCCCGTAGCGGACGCCGTCGTAGCGGGCCAGGTTCGACGAGGCCTCGGCCGGGGCGATCACGTAGTAGGCGGAGATGCCGTGCTCGGCGTGGGGCAGTGGCACCTCGGCGATCTCGCCGCCGAGCGACTCGATCTTCGCCAGCGTCGCCTCGAAGACCTCGCGGACGCCGGCCTCGAGGGCGTCGTGGGCGAGCTCGGCGGGGACCGCGAAGCGCAGGCCGGAGAGGTCCTCGCGAGTGGGCAGCCGCGGCGCCCGCTCGATCCCGACCGAGGTCGAGTCGCAGGGGTCGCGGCCCTGCAGCATGCCGAGCAGCAGGGCGGCGTCGGCGACGGTCCGGGTCAGCGGTCCGCACTGGTCGAGCGAGGAGGCGAAGGCGATCATCCCGTAGCGGGAGATCGCGCCGTAGGTGGGCTTGAGGCCGACGATCCCGCAGAGCGCCGCCGGCTGGCGGATCGAGCCGCCGGTGTCGGTGCCGATCGCCCAGGGCGCCAGGCCGCCGGCGACGGCGGCCGCCGAGCCGCCCGAGGAGCCGCCGGGGACGCGGCCGCGATCCCACGGGTTGAGGACCGGCCCGTAGGCCGAGTTCTCGTTCGAGGAGCCCATCGCGAACTCGTCCATGTTGGTCTTGCCGAGCACGGGGGCGCCGGCCTCGAGCAGGCGACGCACGGCGGTCGCCGTGTACGGCGGCCGGTAGCCCTCGAGAATGCGCGAGGCGGCGGTCGTCGGCACCCCCTCGGTGCAGAAGATGTCCTTGACCGCGATCGGCGCCGTGCGCGGCTGCTCGACCGCGATCGCCTCGCCGTCGTCGCCCTCGCCCGGGCGCCAGAGGTAGACGCCGAGCTCGTCGCCGGCGGCGGCCGCCGCCCAGGCCTCGGCGTACTCGACCGCGGCGAGATCGCCGGCGGCGATCGCCTCGTGCGCCGCGACGGCGCTCAACTCCAGCAACCCGGCCATCTAGGCGTCGGCCTGCGGCGAGGGGACGCGGAAGGCGCCGTCGACCGGTTCCGGGGCCGGGGCGAGGATCTCCTCGCGGGGCCAGCTCGGCCGCGGCTCGTCCGGCCGCAGGACGTTCTCCAGCTCGACCACGTGCGAGGTCGGCGGCACCCCGTCGAGGTCGAGGGCGGCGATCCGGTCGACGTGCTCGAGGATCCCGGAGAGCTCTCCGGCCATCGTCTCGACCTCCTCCTCGGTGAGCCGCAGACGGGACAGCTTGGCGACGTGGAGTACCTGCTCGCGCTCGATCACGCGGCGGATTCTAGGCAGGGCGGGGCGATCGACTACCCACTGGCTGACCAGCCAGTTAGAGTGGCGGCCGTGCAGGGACCTCGGGCCGAGAGATTCGTAGTTCTCAACCTGCGGCTGCTCGCGGTCACCTTCGCGGTCGTCGGCATCCTCTTCGTCGCCGTGCCGAGCGGTGTCCTCGACGTCATCTCCGACGTCGGCGAATGGTTCGGCAACGACACCCGCGCCCCGCACACCCAGGAGTACCTGTGGCTGGCGCTGGCCTTCGCCTACATGGTCGTGATCACCGCGATCTGCCTGGTCGCCCAGGCCGACGTGGTCCGCTACCGGGCGCTCCTCCTCATCCTCGCCGCCGGCAAGACCGCCTCCTCGCTCGGCTCGCTGGCCTTCTTCGCGATCCAGGACCAGGTCTTCATCTACCTGCTCAACTTCCTCGTCGACGGTTTCCTGGCGCTGCTGGCTCTCTACCTCTGGGTCCTCGCCGGCCGGATCGGGCGGCCGGTCGACCCCGGTTGACAGCGCCCGCCAGGGCTCTCGGCCGCTGAGCAGCGCACCCTCAGCGCGATCTGCGCGGCGATGGCGCCGGGCATCGACGGCCTCCCCGCCGCCGAGCGCGACGTCGACGTCTCTGGCCCGGTGGCGGAATTCCTGCGCTCGGTCTCGCCGCGGGTCCTCTCGCGCCTGAAGCTCGGCCTGCGCGCCTTCGAGTGGCTGCCCTTCCCCTGGCGCTTCAGTCGCCTCGACCAGGCCGCCCGGGAAGACTTCCTGCTGAAGCTGGAGGGGTCGAGCCTCTCCCTCCACCACGACCTGCTGCTGATGGCGAAGCTGTTCTCGACGCTCGGCTACGCGGTGGCGCCGGAGGTCGAAGGGCGGATCGGGTTCGAGGTGCGCTGCGCGACCTCAGACGGCTCGCTGCCGGAGCCGGCCGGCTCGCTCGGCGACACCGAGCCGCGCGGCGAGGGCGAGGAATGCGACGTGGTCGTGGTCGGCTCGGGCGCCGGCGGTGCCGTCGCCGCCGCCGAGCTCGCCGCGGCGGGGCTCGACGTGGTCGTGCTCGAGGCGGGCGGCCACTACAACCGCGACAACTACCCGCAGGACCACCTGGCGGCGATCGCCGAGCTGTACCGCGACGGCGGCCTGACGATCGCCGAAGGGCAGCCGCCGATCCCGGTTCCGGTCGCGAAGGCCGTCGGCGGCACGACGGTGATCAACTCCGGCACCTGCTTCCGGGCCCCCGAGCCGATCCTCGACGACTGGCGGCACCGCTACGGGATCGAGTGGGCGAAGGACCTCGACGGCGACTTCGCCGAGGCCGAGGAGACCCTGCACGTCACCCAGCTCGATCCGGAGCGGATGGGCCGCAACGGCCAGCTGGCGATGGAGGGCGCGGCGGCGATCGGCGCCAGCGCCGCGCCGATCTCCCGCAACGCCGGCAAGTGCGTGCAGTGCAGCTCCTGCCCGTTCGGCTGCGAGATCGACGCCAAGCGGGGAATGCACGTCAGCTATCTGCCGCGGGCCGTCGCCGCCGGCGCCCGGGTCCGCGCCAACGTCCACGTTGACCGCGTCCTCGTCGAGGACGGCCGCGCGGTCGGTGTCGCCTGCACTCTCGCCTCCGGCGCCAACGGCCGGGGCCGCTCCTACACCGTCCGCGCCCGCCGCGCCGTCGTCGCCGCCGGCGGCGCCTTCGGGACGCCGGAGCTGCTGCAGCGCTCCGGGCTCGGCAACCGCCAGGTCGGCCGCAACCTCCACATCCACCCCGCCTGCTGGGTCGGCGCCCGCTACGAGGAGGAGGTGCGCGGCTGGGAGGGCGTCATGCAGAGCTTCTACGTCGACCAGTGGGAGGACCGCGGCATCCTCCTCGAGGCGACCTTCACGCCGCTCGCCTTCGGCGGCGCCTGGCTGCTCGGCGCCGGCCGCAGCCACCAGGAAGCGATGCTCGACTTCGGCCACGTCGGCTCCATCGGGGTCCACCTCTGCGACAGCTCCGCCGGCAGGGTCGGGCTCGGCGCCGAGGGTTCGCTGCGGGCCAGCTACAGGCTCAACCGGACCGACGCCGACGACATCGCCTTCGGGATCGCCCGCGCCGCCGAAATCCACTTCGCCGCCGGCGCCACCGAGGTCTACCCGAACATCCCCCGGGTCGGGGTTCTGAAGCCGAGCGACCTGCCGGCCTTCGAAGCGACCCGCTTCCGGCCGTCGGAACTGCGCCTGGAGGCCTTCCACCCGATGGGGACGGCGCGGATCGCCGCCGACCCCCGCGAGGGCGCCTGCGCCGTCGACGGCTCGCTGTACGGGACCCGCGACCTCTACGTCGCCGACGGCTCCCTCTTCCCCACCTCGGTCGGCGTCAACCCGATGATGACCATCATCGCCTTCTCGAAGCAGGTCGCGCGTGGGATTGCCGCTGCCGAGCGGTCCCGCTCAGCCGCGGCGCTCGTCTAGCCGCTCCGCCACCGCCGCGAACGAGGAGCCCTCTTCGGTCATCGCCCGGTAGCCGCCGTAGGCGACGCCGCCGGCGGCTACTAAAGCCAGGAAGACGCCCCAGGAGAGGGTCGTGTCGAGGGCGATGCCGCCGACGCTGCCGAGGTCGGGCGGGAAGACGACGCGGAGCAGGATCAGCAGCGCCGAGAGGCCGCCCAGCACGGCGACGGCGGCGTCGAGCGGCACCGCCGGCCGCCACTTCGAACCGCGCAGGCGCAGCACCGCGGTCGTCAGGGCGACGGCGACAGTGAGGAGCAGCACCGCGAGGACGAGGCTGAGCGTCTGCCAGGGGGTGCCGCCGGCGTCGGTCGGGAAGGTCGCCTCGCCGGCCGGCTCGGCGCCGTACCAGCGCAGGAAGCTGAAGCCGAGGAGGGCAACGGCCGAGACCGCCGCGATCCGCTCGCCGCGCCCCAGCCCCCGGGCGCCCGCGCGGGCCTTGCTCACGTGATCCGCCGCAGGCGGGCGGCGCGCAGGGTGTTGGAGAGCAGCATCGCTCGCGTCATCGGGCCGACCCCGCCCGGCACCGGCGAGATCGCCCCGGCGACCTCGCTGACCGGCCCGAAGTCGACGTCGCCGACCAGGCCGTCCTCGCCGCGGTTGGTGCCGACGTCGATCACGATCGCCCCCCGTCGGACCATCTCGGCCGTGATCAAGGAGGGCGAGCCGGCGGCGGCGATCACCACATCGGCCTCGCGGCAGACGGCGGCGAGGTCGCGGGTGTGCGAGTGGCAGTGGGTGACGGTCGCGTTGGCGGCCAGCAGCAGCGCCGCCAACGGCTTGCCGACCAAAATCGAGCGGCCGACGACGACGGCGCGGGCGCCGTCCAGCTCGGCGCCGGCCTCGGCCAGCATCTCCATCACCCCGGCCGGCGTGCAGGAGACCATCGCCTCCTCGCGCCCCTGGGCGAGCAGGCCGGCGCTGATCGGGGTCAGCCCGTCGACGTCCTTGGCGGCGTCGATCGCCGAGATCAGCGGGTCCTGGTCGAGGTGGTCGGGAAGCGGCAGCTGTAGGAGGATCCCGTCGACCCGGTCGTCGGCGTTGAGCGATTCGATCAGGGCCAGGAGGTCCTCCTGGCTGACGTCGCCGCCGGGCTCGTGGTGGAAGGACTCGATCCCGACCTCGGCGGAGTCTTCGCGCTTCTTCCGCACGTAGACGTGCGAGGCCGGGTCGTCGCCGACCAAAATCGTCGCCAGTCCCGGCGCGCTGGGCAACTGCGCGACCTCGGCCTTGACGCGCGCGCGGACGCGTTCGGCCAGCGCCTTGCCGTCGATGATCCGGGCCGCCACCGCTAGCGCCTCCTGATCGGGGCGTAGTCGGCCATCAGCTTGCGCTCGGCGCCGTCGCCGGCGAAGCGGACGACGACCACCCCGCCCGCCTCGACGGCGGTGACGACCCCGTCGCCGAAGCTGGCGTGGACGACGTCGTCGCCGGTCTGCAGTTCCAGGGCCGGCCCGGGATCGATCGGCGCCGCGGCGGCATCGCCGCTCGGCGCATCCCAGGTCATCCCGCCGCCCGTGTTCGCGGCGACGCTCGAGTGGCGATCGGTCAGTTCCACCGGCAGCTCGTCGATGAACCGCGAGGGCATGTTGCGCTCGGACCGCCCGAACAGCCGCCGCTCCCGCGCCCAGGTCATGTAGAGGCGCTGGCGGGCACGGGTGATGCCGACGTAACAGAGCCGCCGCTCCTCCTCTTCGCCGCCCTCTTCGAGCGCCCGCATGTGCGGGAAGGCGCCGTCCTCGCAGCCGACGATGAAGACCGTGTCGTACTCCAGCCCCTTGGCGTTGTGGAGGGTCATCAGCGTGACCAGCTCCTGCTCGTCCTGGAGCCCGTCCTGCTCGGTGTAGAGCGAGATCTGCTGCAGGTACTCCTCCAGCGGCGGCGTCTCGGAGTCGCCCTCGACCTCGCGCTCGCGGTCGAACTCGGCAGTGCCCTCGACCAGCGCCTCGAGGTTTTCGAGCCGCCCCTCGGCCTCGATCGTGCGCTCCGCTTCCAGCGCTTCCACGTAGCCGGTCTCGCTGAGGACGGCCTGCAGGACCTCGGCGACCGGGCCGCCCTCGTCGACCCGCGCCCGCAGCAGGTCCATCGTCTCGTAGAAACGGGTCAGCGCCTTGATCGCGGCGCCGCTCAGGCCCGGCACCTCCTCGGCCCGTTCCATCACCTCCCAGATCGGCAGCCCGGTCGTGTTCGCGTAGGCGGCGAGCCGGCTCTGGGTGGTGCTGCCGATCCCGCGCCGCGGCGAGTTGACGATGCGGCCGAAGGAGACGAGGTCGGCTGGATTGACGAGCAGGCTCAGGTAGGCGACCGCGTCCTTGATCTCCATCCGCTCGTAGAACTTGGTCCCGCCGATCACCTGGTAGGAGACTTCGAAGCGACCGAAGGTGTCCTCCAGGACCCTGCTCATCGCGTTGGTCCGGTAGAAGACGGCGACGTCGGAGCGCTTGACGCCCTCCTCGTCGGCCAGCCGCTCGATCTCGCCGGCCACCCAGCGCGACTCCTCATGCTCGTCGGAGAGCTCGGAGAGCTGCACTTTCTCGCCCCCGTCGTCTTCGGTCCAGAGCTCCTTGGGACGGCGTTCGCGGTTGCGCTCGACGACCGCGTTGGCGGCCGAGAGGATCGTCTGCGTCGAGCGGTAGTTCTGCTCGAGCTTGATCAGCTCCGCTTCCGGGAAGTCGTTCTCGAAGTCGAGGATGTTGCGGATGTCGGCGTGGCGGAAGCCGTAGATCGACTGGTCCTCGTCGCCGACCACCAGCAGGTTGCCGTGGTCCTTGGCGAGCAGTTGCAGTAGCCGGTACTGGGCGTGGTTGGTGTCCTGGTACTCGTCGACGAGGACCTGGCGGAAGGTGCGGCGCCAGCGCTCGCGGACCTCCTCGAACAGCTCCAGGGCGTTTACCGTGCGGACCAGCAGGTCGTCGAAGTCCATCGCGTTCGCTTCCAGCATCCGCTTCTCGTAGAGCGGGAAGGCCTCGGCGACGACCTCCTCGAAGACGCTGCCCTGCGTTTCCGCGTAGGTGTCGGAGTCGATCAGCTGGTTCTTGGCGCCGGAGATCTTCGAGCGGATCGCCCGCGGCGGGTAGCGTTTCGGGTCGACGCCGAGCTCGGAGAGGACCCGTTTCAGCATCCGCTGCGAGTCCGACTCGTCGTAGATCGTGAAGCTCTTCGAGTAGCCGAGCTTCTCGGCGTCGGCGCGCAGCATCCGCGCGCAGGCCGAGTGGAAGGTGGTCACCCACATCGCCCGCACCGAGCGGCCGACCTGCTGCCCGACCCGATCGCGCATCTCCGCCGCCGCCTTGTTGGTGAAGGTGATCGCGAGGATCTCCCCCGGCCGCGCCCGTCCCGTCGCCAGCAGGTAGGCGATCCGGTGGGTCAGCACCCGGGTCTTGCCGGAGCCCGCCCCGGCCAGGACCAGCAGCGGCCCTTCGCCGTGCTCGACCGCTTCGCGCTGCGGCTTGTTGAGCCCGGAGAGCAGCCGCTCGACCCGGTCGGCGCCAGGCTCCGTGGGCGCCCCGGATGCCTGGGCGTCGGCGTCCGGGTGCAGCTCGAACTCGCTCTGGAGCATCAGGCCGAGCTCGACGGCGGCGAGT
>CBIHMQ010000081.1:0-8634 GCA_966211075.1 uncultured bacterium | reverse complement strand
CGCAGGCGAGCGCCTCCAGGGCCTCCCCGAGCAGGTCCTGCGGCATCGGCGAGGCCCCGTAGGTGAGCAGGCGGACCCTGCCGGCAACCGGCATCGGCGAGGCCGCGGCGGCGTCGAGCAGGCCGCGCATCATCGCCGGCACGACCAGGGTCGAGTTGGCTCCGCCGGAGGCGATCGCGGCGATCGCCCGCCCGGGATCGAAGCCGCGCTCGATCACGTGCGTGGCGCCGGCGTGGACCAGGGTCAGCATCCGCGATGCCGCCGCCAGGTGGCAGAGCGGCGCCGTCGTCAGGTACCGGTCCGAGGCGACCACCGAGCGTTCGGCCTGGTGGACCCAGGAGTTCGCCATCAGGTTGGCCTGGGTCAGCATCACGCCCTTCGGCCGCCCGGTCGTGCCCGACGTGTACATCTGCAGGAGGACCGCGTCGTGCGGCGGTTCGCCCGCTGGCGGGCTGGAGCTGGCGTCGGCCAGGAGGCGCTCGTAGGAGTAGGCGTCCGCCGCCTCCGAGCCCGATTCCCCGAGCCAGACCATCGGCCCGTCGAAGCCGCCCTCGCGGACCGCGACCGCGAGCTCCGCCAGCTCCGGCTCGGCGACCAGGGCGCAGAGCTCCGCGTCGGCGGCGATCTCCGCGACCTCGCCCGGCGCCAGCCGGTAGTTGATCGGCACGCAGGCCCAACCGCCGCGCGCCGCCGCGAACAGCATCTCGACCATCTCCGAGCTGTTGCGCGAGAGCAGCCCGACCCGTTGACCGGGGCCGGCTCCGAGGGCGGCGAGCGCGTTTGCGAGCCGGTGCACCCGTTCGCGCAGCCGCGCGTAGCCGAGCGAGCGCTCGGCGTCGACGACGGCGGGGTGCTCGGGACGCAGCTTGGCGCTGTGCCGGAGCGCTTCGTAGGCGAGCATCGCTCAGGCGCTCCCGGCGATCCCGACGTCGATCAGCCAGGGCCGGCCGGACGCGAACGCCTCGCCCAGCGCCGTGCCGAGGCTCGCCGCGTCGCCCGCCTGGGCCGCCTCGACGCCGTAGGACCGGGCCATCGCCACAGTGTCCACGGGAGGGGTCGCGATGTCGAGCATCGCGGCCGCACCTCCGTCCTCCCCGTCGCCGGCGAAGTGGGCGCGCATGAAGCCCTTGAGGATCGCGTAGCTGCGGTTGTTGAGCACGCAGGTGACGACGGGCAGCTGCTCGTGGGCGATCGTCCAGAGCGCCTGCGGCCCGTAGACCAAAGCGCCGTCGCCGACGAAGGCGAGGACCGGTCGGCCGCTTGCCACCTGCACCCCGGCAGCCATGCCGAGCGCGTAGCCGAGCCCGCCGCCGCGGGCCAGGGTGACGTAGGAGAGCGGGTCGCCGAAGCTGCCGAGCAGCGAGACCCAACCGGAGTTGGAGATCGCCTCGTCGACCACGACGGCGTTTCCGGGAGCCGCGTCGAGGCCGACCTGCACGGCGACGCGCGACGCCAACGGCCCGGCGTCCCCCGGCTGTGGCAGCGAGCGCTCGCGCAGCCGCGCTCGCTCCCGCTCGTGCTCGACCCGCAGTGCCTCGCGCCGGGCGGCGATCCGTTCGGCCAGGGCCGGGTCGGCGGCGGCGCGGGAGGCCACCGCTCGCTCGAGCGCCGCGAGCGTGTCCGGGAGGTCGCCAAAGACGCTCAATTGGGCCCGGACGATCCCGGTGTCCTCGCCTGGGACCTCGGAGAGGGTGGCGCAGACGAGCTCGTCAGGGATCAGGTCCCGGCCTTCGTAGACGGTTGGCGGCAGCAGCTCGGCGCCGAGGCCGAGCAGCATGTCGGCGTCGGCGAAGGCGCGGGCGAAGCTGCGGGCGTCCGGGAAGATCGGGCCCCGGTGGTACGGGCTCTCGGTGGAGGAGCCGGCCAGCGAGCAGGCGGGCGCCCAGCGCACCGTCGCCGCCGCGGCGGCGGCGAGCGCCGAGATTGCCGCCCCGGCGTCGCGCTGGGCGGCGACGTCGCCGACCAGCAGGCTCGGGGAGTCGGCCTCGACGAGCAGGTCGGCGAGGCGCTCGACCTGATCCGGCGGCGCCGCACCGAGCTTCGGCGCGACCGCCGCGGATTGGATCAGCGAGGCCCCGGCCGGCATCTCCCAGACGTTCAGCGGCACGCAGATCGCGACCGGCCCGGCCGGCTGGGCGACCGCGTCCCGGAGAGCGAGCGAGACGATCTCGGCCCGGCCCTCCCCGGTGTGCGCTTCCCAGACGCGCTTGACGATCGGCCGCAGCACGCCGACCACGTCGGCCTGCAGCATCGGGTCGAGGAACTGGTGGCGAAGGTCCTGGACCCCGGCGATCACGACCAGGGGGACGTGGCTGCGCGAGGCGTTGTAGATCATGTTCAGCGCGTTGGCGACGCCCGGCATCGCGTGCACGACGGCGACCCCGGGGCTGCCGGTGGCAAGGGCGTGGCCGGCGGCGCCGGCGATCGCCGTCGACTCGTGCAGGGCGGGGACGTAGCGCAGATCCTCCCGTCCAGCGAGCTCGCGGATCAGGGGCAGCTCGGTGGTCCCGGGATTGCAATAGATCGTGTCGACGCCGGCACCGAGGATCGCGTCGATCGCGCTGGCGGCCGCGTTAGCCGCCGGCGGGCTTGAGGTGAGCTGGGAATTCATCGAGCGGAAGCGCTCTCTGGGGCGAGAGAGGGAGCGATATCTATGTTCATAGTATGTATGATAGCTAGCGAAGTCAAGCCCCGCCGCGAGGAGGAGAGATGCCCACCGACACGCAAGGAATGGCCGAGATGGTCCGGTCGTTCGCCGCCGGCCGCGTCGCGCCGGGAGTCATCGAGCGCGACCGTGAGGAGCGGTTCGACCGAGAGCTGATCCGCGAGGCGGGGGCGCTAGACCTGTTGGGGGGGGTGATCCCGGGCGAGTACGGCGGCGCCGGGCTCGACCACGAGACCTTCGCCGAGCTGATCGTCGAGATGTCCCGCACCGATCACCTCGTCGGGCTGGCGATGAGCTTCCCGAGCGGCCTCGCCGGAGCCGGCATCCTCGCCTACGGCAGCGAGGAGCAGCGCGGCGAGCTCCTGCCCGGCATCTGCACCGGCGAGGCGATGGCCTCGGCCGCGATCACCGAGCCCAGCTCCGGCACCAACGTCGCCAACATGCACACGGTCTGCCGCCGCGACGGCGACGACTACCTGATCGACGGCCAGAAGGCCTGGATCTCCTTCATCGACGTCTGCGACTGGCTGATCACCTTCGCCACCCTCGACCGCAAGGGCGGCCGCTCCGGCGTCTGCGCCTTCGTGGTCCCGCGCGAGAGCGCCGGGCTGACCCTGCGCCCGTTCAAGAACAAGCTCGGCTTCCGCGGCGTCGCCACCGGCGAGGTCTTCCTCGACGGGGTGCGGGTGCCGGCGGCGAACCGGATCGGCGAGGAGGGCCAGGGCCTCGACGTGGCGATGGCGGCGGTCGAGACCGGCCGCCTCAGCGTCGCCGCCCGCGCCCTCGGCATCGCCGAGGACTGCCTCGAGCGCTCCGTCTCCTACGCCAACGAGCGCGAGGTCTTCGGCGGCACGATCGACCGCTTCCAGCTCGTCCAGTCGATGATCGCCGACATGGTCGTCGGGATCGAAGGGTCGCGGGCGGCGATCCACTCGCTCGCCGCGGCCCGCGACCGCGGCGAGCGGGCCCGCCGCGAGGCCTCGCTGGCGAAGATGCACGCCACCGACGTGGCGATGACCGCATCCACCCACGCGGTTCAGATCCACGGCGCCTACGGGACCCACGAGGAGTACCACGTCGCCCGCCACTTCCGCGACGCCAAGGTCTTCCAGATCATCGAGGGCCAGAACCAGCTGCACCGCTCGATGGTCGCCGAATACGCGCTCGGGCTGCGGCCGAAGGGCGGCGAGGCCGAGAGTCGGAGGGCCTCGTGAGCGGCTCGCTGGCGGGCGCCTCGGCGCTGATCGTCGGCGGCGCCTCCGGGATGGGTGCGGCGAGCGCCCGCCACTTCGCCCGCGAGCTCGGCGCGAAGGTGACGATCGCCGACATCGACGCCGAGCGCGGGAGCGACCTCGCCGCCGAGCTCGGCGGCAGCTTCGTCGCCTGCGACGTCCGCGACGAGGACCAGGTCCGGGCGGCGGTCGAGGCCGCCGCCGGATCGGCCGGGCGCGGCCTGCGGGTCGCCCTCTGCTCGGCCGGCGGCGGCTACCGCGCGAAGACCGCTTCGGCGAGCCGTGGGCCCCACCCCCTCCCCGAGTTCCAGCACATCATCGACCTCAACCTGATCGGCACCTTCAACGTCGTTCGCCTCGCCGCCTTCGGGATGCTTGCCAACGAGCCTGAGGCGGACGGCGAACGGGGCGTCGTCATCTCCACCTCCTCGATCGCCGCCTACGAGGGCCAGATGGGCCAGATCGCCTACGCTGCCAGCAAGGCCGGCATCGTCGGGATGACCCTGACCGCCGCCCGCGACCTCGCCGACCGCGGGGTGCGGGTGATGTCGATCGCCCCGGGCCTGTTCGACACGCCGCTGCTGGCCGGCGTTCCCGCCGAGGCCCGCGACGCGCTCGCCGCCGCGACCCCGTTCCCGCACCGGCTCGGCGACCCCGACGAGTACGCCCGACTGGCGGCGACGATCGTCGAGACGCCGATGCTGAACGGGACCGTGATCCGGATCGACGGCGCGATCCGGATGGGTCCGCGCTGAACGCGCCCCCGCCCGGGGCGAGCGCGCGGGTCAGCCGCGCTCGCCGGTGAGGATGACCGGCTTGATCTCCTCGCCCCGCTTCATGCTTTCCAGCGCTTCGGTGATCTGGTCGAGGCGGTAGCGACGGCTCAACAGCAGGCCCCAATCGAAGCGGTCGGCGTAGCGCTCCATCAGCTGGAAGGCCTTCCAGTAATGGTCGATGCGGCCGCTGAAGGAGCCGTGCACGGTGAGCTGCTTGAGGGTGATCTGGTGGGCGACGATCGGCTGGGGATCACCGGCGGCGGTCCCGATCACCAGGCAGCGCCCGCCCCGGGCGGCGAGGTCGAAGGTCTCGGCGACCGCCCCGGGAACGCCGGCGAACTCACAGACGACGTCGGCGCCGCGGCCGTCGGTCAGCTCCAGGAGGGCCTCCCGGCGCGCCTCCTGGGTGGGGTGGTCGGCGATCGAGATCGTCTCCGTCGCGCCCCACTGCCGGGCGACCTCGAGTCGGTCGTCGGGAGCGCCGATCGCGATCAGCCGGCGCGGCGAGCGCAGCGACAGTAGGGCGACCGCGAATAGGCCGAGCGGGCCGACCCCCTGGACGGCGACGGTCTCGGTCGGTTCGATGCCGCCGAGCTTCTCGATCCCGGCGATCACCGTCCGCATCGCGCAGCTGGCGCCCGAGGCCCACTCGCTGCGGACCCCGTCGGGGACCTTGAGCCGGCCGGCGTTCGGCCAGACGTAGCTGTGGGTGCCGAAGGTGGCGGAGATGTGCGGGAACTCGGTCGTCTTGCGCCAGAGGCCGGTGGTCCGGTTGGTGCAAAGGACCGGGTCGTGGAGGACGCGGCACTCGTAGCAGTGGCCGCAGGGCGCGTGCTCCCAGACGACCCGGTCGCCGGCCTCGAGCGGCTGGCCGATCGAGTCGAGCTCGGCGCCCGCGCCGATCTCGAGCACCCGTCCCACCCCCTCGTGGCCGCTGCAGAGCGGCGGCTCGGTCCCGAAGACCTCGGCGTACTCGCCCTCCCAGTGGTGAACGTCGCTGCCGCAGATCGTCGCGCACTCCATCTCGACGACGAGCGCCCCGGGCTCGGGGTCCGGCCGTTCGACCTCCAGCAGCTCCAACGGCTCGCCGAAGCGGGTCACCGCCGCGATCGTCGCCGCGCCGCTCACGCGCGGAGCTCCACGACCGCGTCCTCGACGCTGACCTCGCGCCCGAAGGTCGGCAGCAGTTCGTTCATGAAGAACTCGTGCATCGAGGGGTTGAAGCTCGCCGACATCTCCTCGACGACGGCCACGTCGAAGCCGAGGTCACCGGCGTGGCGGGCCGCCGACTCGACCACGAAGTTGCTCGCGACGCCGCCCATCAGGACGGTCGAGACGCCCCGCGCCTGGAGGATGCCGAGCAGCGGCGTGTTCAGGAAGGGATCGACCCAGCCGCGGGCCAGGACCGGCTCGCCCTCGCGCGGGGCAACCTCCGTGCAGATCGCCGCGTCGGCGCTGTCGATCGCCATCATCCCGTTCTCCTCGAAGCTCGCGAAGGCCCCGGAGCGGTTGGTCCGGTTGACGTAGCCGGGCTCGAACCCGACCCGCGAGTGGACCACCGCGGCGCCACCGTCGCGGGCGGCGGCGAGGCAGCGGGCGGCGGCCTCCAGGACCCCCTTCTCGACCACCTGGTCGCCGACCCCCGTGGCCGACCCCATCGGGCCGTCGGGGCGGCAGATCCCCTCCTGGAAGTCGAGCATCAAAAGTGCCTTCTCGGACATCGAATCTCCTCCGGTTCTCGGTTGGGGTGGAGCGGGGCTAGTCGATCTCGAGGTCGAGCAGCGGCACGTACTGCTGGGCGCCGAAGATGTCGCCGTCGATCGGGTCGCCGCTGCCCCGGTACTCGCCCTCGTTGTACTTGTAGATGGTCACCTTGGCGGCGTTGACCGCTTCGATGAAGTAGATGCCGTAGACGGCCTCGGGCGGCAGGCCGTAGAGCGCTGCCACCCGCTCCTCGGTCAGAGCGCCCGAATCGCGGGCGGTCTCGAACTCCTCGCGACCGGCGAAGTAGACGTCGATCGTGCTCAGGTATGGCTCCGCGTTCTTGCTGCGGATGATCGGGGCCAGGTCCGACAGTTTGGTCGACACGTTCTCTCTCCTCTCAGCCCAGCTCGATGATTTCGTAGGGGAACGGCTCCGACGGGTCCTCGAGCGGCAGCAGGTGCCAGATGTTGAACACGTAGGCCGGCCCGAGCGGGAACTCCATCTGCTGCAGCGGCGCGGCGGTGTTGCCGGCGGTGCTGCGGCGGCCCTTGAACTGGGCGAAGAAGACCCGCAGGCGGGCGGTGTTGGCAAGGGTGTTGGCGATCTCCTGCGTCGGCGCCGTGACCACGCAGAGCACGCCCAGCTCGTGCGGGGTCGCCGTCTCCCGCAGCGGCTCGGAGGTCCCGAGCACGGAGTCGAGCCCGAGGACTTTGAAGCTGACGTCGACGTCGTCGACCGGCGACTCGGCCAGCACGGTTTCCCGCGCCTGGTCGATCACGTGGTCGATCTCGGCGATCATCGCCGGGTCCCGGATCGCGCAGAGCGTGCCGGTCTGGAACCCGATCTGCTCGGCGCCCTCGAGCTTCACCGTGTAGGGAAGGTCGCGCCAGACGCCGCCCGAGCAGCGCACCGTCTCCGGGTCGATCTGCTCGTAGACCGCCTGCCCGACGTCGAGCAGGCCGCCGGGGTTGCGCTCCTCGAAGGGGTTCTCGCGCTCGTACAGCGAGTGGCTGGAGACCGAGCGCACCGTGCAGGTGTGGTTGGGGTGGACGCAGCGGACCGTGAACGATCCCTGCTGGACCTCGGCGACGACCGCCTCGAAGGGCCCGGTCGGTTCGGCCGACATCGAGGCGCACTCGATGATCTTCGCCAGGTGGGCGGAGGTGCTGCGGTCGATCCCGTGGAGCAGCGGCGAGGCCATGTGGATGCCGACGTCGAGGGCGCGGCCGGTGATCACGCCGTCGATGTCGTCGTTCTCCTCGATCGCCTTCATGATCGGCTCTGGGCCGAGCTGGGCCTGGACCCGGCAGCAGCGGTCGACGTCCTCCTCGGTCAGGTACTCGCTGATCCGCTCGCTGTCGATCGAGCGGCGGATCTTCGCCCCCTCGCGGACCTTGCCGCGCAGGTACTCGCGGTCGATCTCGCCGGAGATCTTCGCGATCCGGACCTTGATCCCGTTGTCCTTGCAGATCTCGTCGACCACGTCGAGGTACTGCTGGAGGTGCACGTCGGCGCCGGCGGCGCCCCCCATCGAGAACACGAACGGGGTCTCGGTGCGCTTCGCGGCCAGCAGCAGAGGCTCGAAGTCGACGCGGCGCAGCGGCAGCACTTTGTCGGCGCCGAGGAAGTAGGCGCCGGCGTCCATGCCGGTGCCCTGGCCGGAGATCACGTCGACGCCTTCGTCGATCGCTTTCGCCGCCCATTCCGCCGAATCCGGTTTCCGGCCACCTAGCCGGCCGTCGACGATGTAGGACAGGATCTTCAGGGACTCGTCACTCAAATCTCTCTCCTTCCAGGATTACTATGATCAGATTATCAAACCGATTTCCAACACCGGGCCGCTGGCCGGCGTGCGCGTCCTCGACCTCACCAGGCTGCTCCCGGGAGGCTTCGCGACGGCGCTCCTCGCCGACCTCGGCGCCGAGGTCGTCAAGGTCGAGCAGCCCGGCGTCGGCGACTACATGCGCTGGAAACGGCCGGGCATCGGTGGCACCTCGGGGCAGAGCTGGATCACCGACCGCAACAAGCGCTCGGTCGCGATCGACCTGAAGTCGAGCACCGGGAACGAGGCCTTCCGGCGCCTTGCGGCCGGCGCCGACGTCGTCATGGAGAGCTTCCGGCCCGGCGTGGTGGGCCGGCTGGGAATCGGCTACGAGGACCTCGCCGAGGACAACCCGGCGCTCGTCTACTGCTCGATCTCCGGCTACGGGCAGTCGGGGCCGCTGGTCGCGGAGGCCGGCCACGACATCAACTACGT
>CBIHMQ010000080.1:0-8683 GCA_966211075.1 uncultured bacterium | reverse complement strand
ATGTAGCCCTGTGGGATACAAGCGACAAGGGGAATCAATCCTCGCTCGCCTGCTCCTCGGCGATCTTGGTCTCGAGCTGCGCCATCACGGCGGGGTCGCGGAGGGTGGTGACGTCGCCCAGGGCGCGGCCCTCGGCGATGTCGCGGAGGAGGCGGCGCATGATCTTGCCGGAGCGGGTCTTGGGCAGGTCGTCGGCCCAGATGATCCGCTTCGGGCGGGCGAATTTGCCGATCCGCTCGGCGACGGTGGCACGGATGTCCTCGACCAGCGCCTCGGAGCCGTCGAGGTCGCCGGTGAGGGTGACGAAGGCGCAGATCGCCTGGCCGGTGTCCTCGTCGGACTGGCCGATCACGGCCGCCTCGGCGACGCTCTCGTGGGCGACGATCGCCGACTCGACTTCGGCCGTCGAGAGCCGGTGGCCGGAGACGTTGACGACGTCGTCGATCCGGCCGATCACCCAGAAGTAGCCGTCGGAGTCGCGGCGGGCGGCGTCGCCGACCAGGTAGCGCTCGGGCCCGAACCTGGCGAAGTAGGTCTCGACGAAGCGATCGTCCTCGCGGTAGAGGCCGCGCAGCATCGAGGGCCAGGGGCGCTCCAGGACCAGCAGGCCCTGCCCCTCCCCGACGGGCTCGCCGTCCTGCTCGCCGACCACCCGGGCCTCGACCCCCGGGAACGGCAGCGTCGCCGAGCCGGGCTTGGCGGCGACGATCCCCGGCAGCGGCGTGATCATGATCGCGCCGGTCTCGGTCTGCCACCAGGTGTCGACGATCGGGCAGCGGTCGCCGCCGATCGCCTTGCGGTACCAGAGCCATGCCTTCGGGTTGATCGGCTCGCCGACCGAGCCCAGCAGCCGCAGCGAGGAGAGGTCGAACTTGCCCGGGATCTCGGCGCCCCACTTGATGAAGGTGCGGATCGCGGTCGGCGCCGCGTAGAGGATCGTCGCCCCGGTGCGTTCGATCGTCTCCCACCAGACGCCGCGGTGCGGGTAGTCCGGCGCCCCCTCCCACATCACGCTGGTCGCCCCGTTGGCGAGCGGGCCGTAGACGATGTAGGAGTGGCCGGTGACCCAGCCGACGTCGGCCGCGCACCAGTACACGTCCTCCTCCGGCTTCAGGTCGAAGACGTAGCGGTGGGTGGCGGCGACCCCGGCGAGATAGCCGCCGGTGGTGTGGAGGATCCCCTTCGGCTTCGCGGTCGAGCCGGAGGTGTAGAGGATGAAGAGCGGATGCTCGGCCTCCATCGGCTCGGCCGGGCACTCCGGGTCGGCGGAGGCGAGGACCTCGTCGTAGAAGACGTCGCGGCCCTCGCGCATCGGGCACTCGATGCCGGTGTGGCGGACGACGACGATCCTCTCCAGCGAGGCGAGGTCGTCCATCTGCTCGTCGACGGCCGGCTTGATCGGCGCCGTCTTGCCCTTGCGGCGGGCGCCGTCGACGGTGACCAGCGCCTTGGCGTGGGAGAACTCCATCCGCTCCCGCACCGACTCCGCCGAGAAGCCGCCGAAGACGACGTTGTGCGGGGCGCCGATCCGGGCGCAGGCCAGCATCGCGACGACGACCTCGGGGATCATCGGCAGGTAGATCCCGACCACGTCGCCCTTCTCGACGCCGAGATCCTTGAGGGCGTTGGCGAAGCGCTGGACGTCGCGGTGCAACTCGGCGTAGGTGAGGTCGCGCTCCTCGCCCTCCTCGCCGCGCCAGTGGAAGGCGACGCGGTCGCCGATGCCGGCCTCGACGTGACGGTCGAGGCAGTTGGCCGAAGCGTTCAGCCGCCCGTCGGCGAACCACTTGTAGAACGGCGGGTTGGAGTCGTCGAGCCCCTCGCTCGGCTCGACCTCCCAGTCGAGCAGCTGCTTCGCCTGCGCGATCCACCACGCCTCGGGGTCGGCCGCGGCCTCCTCGTAGATCCCGGGATCGCTCCACAGGGCACGCTCCCGGAACTCCGCGGGCGGATCGAAGCTCTCGACCTCGAGCAACTCCTCCAGTTCCTGCTCAAGCCCCATCAACCGGACCCTACCCGCAGGGTGGCGGTCGTCAAGCGTGGCTAGAGACCCGGGGGATGCCTAGCGATGAAGCCTTCGGTGGAAGACACCCAGGGGCTGTGCCAGCGCGGGCCGGGGCCGCCGACCGTGTCGAAGGAGATGCCGGCGACGACCATCCAGGCGTGGCCGGCGTTGGCGTAGACGGTGATCCACTGGCCCGGCCCGGGTTCGCCCCAGGTCGAGAGGCCGGTCGAGTCGAGCGGGCTTTCCAGCAGGCCGGCGCCGTGCAGGGCGTAGCTGACCGCGCCCGAGCAGTCGTAGCCGGACGATTCGAAGGAGCCGTGGCCGCCGCCCCACACGTAGGGCGTGTAGGCGATCGCGTTGCCGGCGGAGATCACTTCCTGGACGGCCGCGGGTGCCGAGGAGGGGGCGCTGGCTTCGCTTTCGGTGATCACCTGCGCTTCCTGGCCGGGCGTCAGCGGCGCCGGGACTTCGCCGGTCGGCGCCGGGCCGCCTTCGGAGGCGATCTGGTTGGAGATCGCGGCGAGATTGCTGCTCAACGCCTCTTCGCGGCCTTCCAGCGCTTCCATCGCTTCGCGGCGCTCGGCCTGGGCCGCCTTCAGTTCGCCGAAGCGGGCCTCGGCTTCCTGGCGGGCGGCGGCGACTTCGCGCTCGATCGCGGCGACCGCGTCGCGGCTCGACTCGATCTTCGCCCGGTTGGAGGCCAGCCGCGCTACCGCGCCCTTGACCTCGTCGCGCAGCGTCTTCACGCGGGAGACGACCGAGTCGTCGTAGCTCTGGATCCGGTTCAGGTACTCGGTCTGGGCGGCCAGCTCCGACCAGTCGTCCGATTCGAGGATCGCGTTGACGACGTCGGGAGAGCCCGACTCGTAGATCGAGACGAGGCGGTCGCTGAGGACCCCGAGCGCCCGCCTCAGTTGCCCGCGAACCCGCTCCAGGTGGGCCCGTTCCTTTTCGAGCGCCGCTGTCGCCGCTTCGAGTTCGGCCTGCTTTTCCGCCAGTTCCGCCTCGACCCGCGCTTGCTTCTGGCGCAGCGCCGAGACTTCGCCGATCATCGAGTCGATCGCCCGGTTCTGTTCGGCGATCGTGTCGGCGAGGGCGCTCGAATCCTCGCGAACCTCGTCGAGCTTGCCCTGCGTCTTCTCGAGCTTTTCCTGCGGGGTCAGCGCCGGGGCGGTTCCCTCCCAGGCCATCGCGATGGCGCAGAGCGCGCCGAGCAGCAGTGCCGCCAGCATCAGGGCCCGGCGCCTGGCGACGCCCGGGTTGGTGTCGGAGAGGAGAGCGCGCATCGAGAGCGCGCCGACCCCGGCGAGACGGGATCACGGCGCGGGAGCGCAGGCTAGCGGAGCGGCCCCAAGGCGATTAGCGCCTACCGAAGCCCTGCAACTCCGCTTGCAAATTGCGAACTTCTGGAGGAGAAGGGGCGCCGCTACCGACGCCCCCTCCCCAGCGAGCCTCAGGCGAGCAGCTTGGCCTTGGCCTTGTCGAACTCCTCCTGGGAGAGAGCGCCCTTCTCCTTGAGGTCGTTGAGCTTGTGGAGTTCGTCGGCGGGCGCGGTGTGGGCCTGCTGCTGGACGTATTCGTCGAAATGCTTTTTCGCGTCGGCTTGGGCTTTGATCGTGCGGTCGCGCATGCCGGCGCCGCGGGCGATCAGGTAGATCAACGCGGTCAGGAACGGGATGAAGACGAGGAACAGGACCCAGGCCGCCTTTGCCCAGCCGGAGAGCTCGTGGTCGCGGAAGAGGTCGGTGAGGATCGTGATCAGGATCCAGATCCAGATGACGAAGAAGAAGATCTCCAGGGTGAGGAGCAGCAATTCACCCAGGCTGATGTCTGCGAGCGGCAACAAGGTTGGATCCTTTCGGTTGGGACGAACCGCGCAAGCCTAGTCCTCGCGCAGGCGCCAGGCAAAGAGGACGGCGGCGATCGAGGTCGCCAGGTTGAGGCTGGAGACGCCCGCCTTCATCGGGATCGAGACGCGGGCGTCGGCCTGGCCCAGCAGCGAATCGCTGAGGCCGTCGCGCTCGGTGCCGAAGGCGAGCACGGCGCGGGCCGGCAGCCGGGCCGGGTCGAGGGGGTCGCCCTCGGGGTCGAGCGCCAGCAACGGCCGCTCGCCGCGCGGCAGCGACCCGACCGAGTCCACCGGCAGCGCGAACTGCAGGCCGGCGGCGCCGCGGACCGCGTCGGCGTGCCAGGGGTCGTGTTCGCCGGTGGTCAGCAGCGCCGCCGCGTCGGCGCCGGCGGCGACCCTGACGCTGGCGCCGATGTTGCCCATGTTGCGCGGGTCCTCGAGCAGCACGACCGGGGCCGGGCGCGGGCCGGCGAGCACGGCGGCGACGTCGATTTCGGGCCGGCGGGCGATCGCCACCACCCCGGTCCGCGGCGTCAGCGGCGCCAGGCGGTCGAGGGTCGCGGCGTCGATCGGCTCGACCGTGGCGGCGAAGCGGCCGCCGAGGTCCGGGGCGAGCTCGGCCGCCAGCGCCTCCAGGGCGCCGGGATCGACCGCATGTGCCTGCTCCACCTCGGCGCCGAAGCGCAGCGCGTGCTTGAGGGCGTGGAAGCCCTCGATGACGACCAGGGTTCGGTCCTTCCGGGCCCGCCGGAAGTGATGGATCAGCTCGTCGCCCACGCCGGCATCATGACCGCCCCGAGCCGCTCAGGCGGCGAGCACGAGTCGGTCGCGGCCGGCTCCCTTTGCGTCGTAGAGAGCTGTGTCGGCGCGGCCGAGCAGCTCCTCGGTGGACTCGACCCCGTCCCAGCGCACCAGGCCGGCCGAGCAGGTCTGCCGGTCCGGCATCGCCGCCCGCAGCCGCTCGACGATCTCGGTCGCGTCGCCCGGCTCGCAGTTCGGCAGCACGACCAGGAACTCCTCGCCGCCGAACCGGACCAGCAGGTCTTCGCCGCGCAGCTCGGCGTCCCAGGCGGCGGCGCAGTCCCGCAGGAGGATGTCCCCGACCAGGTGGCCGTGGCTGTCGTTGTAGGCCTTGAAACGGTCGATGTCGAGGATCGCCAGGCAGAGCGAAGTGCCAGAGCGGCGCGCTCGCACCATCTCCCGCGGCAGCGTCTCGTCGAGGGCGCGACGGTTGGGCAGGCCGGTGAGGGCGTCGCTGCGGGCCAGCTCCTCGACCTCCTCCAGCAGCGCCTCGCGTTCGGCCTCGATCCGCTTCAGCCGGGTGACGTCGGTGGCGCGGCCGTAGATCAGCGACTCATCGCGGGAGAGGCTGGCGCTCCAGCGCAGCCAGTGCCAGCTGCCGTCCTTGGCCCGGTAGCGGTTCTCGAAGTCGACGTCCTCGCGCCCTTCTTCGAAGAGGGCGCGCGAGGCGGCCACGGTGCGCTCCCGTTCCTCGGGGTGGACGAGACGCAGCAGCGACTCGCCGTAGAGCTCTTCGGCCGAGTAGCCGAGGCAGTTCTTCCAGGCGGAGTTGACCTCGACCGCGCGACCACCCGCGTCGAAGGTGCAGAGCAGGTCGTGCGAGAGGTCGAAGAAGCGCCTCGCCCGAGTGTCGGAGCGGCGGCGGCGAGCGACCAGGGCGTTGGTGATCAGGGCGACGACGGTCAGCGAGATCGCCGTGAACAGCCAGCGGGTCAGCGGCGAGTAGCCGGCGGTGTCGGAGATCGCCACCAGGGTCGCCCCGTATGCGAGCAACAGCCAGGTGAGGTGGGCGGCAAGAGCGCGCGGCGAGAAGTAGTAGGCCGCGACCAGCGTCGCCCAGACGAAGATCGTTCCGTACTGGCCGACGGCGATGCCGCTGAACCACATCAGCAGGCAGGTGGCGACGGCGGTCGCGGCGAGGACGGCATGGGTCAGTGCCGCCGGCACTCGGTCGCAGAGCTCGAAGAGGACGGCGCCGACCATGGCCATCGCCGCGGCGATGGCGGCGAGCGCGGTTTCGTCGGCCCCGCTGGGGTGCGGCAATGCCAGCGAGACGACCACGAAGACGGCGGCGGCGAGCAGCAGCATCCCCACCGCCCGGGTCGCGTACCGACCCGGGTCCATCAGGAATCCCGATCTAAAAGTCCCTGCACTCACGCTCCGACAGCATCGGCGCGACGCGGCGTTCCCTTAACCCTTGACGACCTCGAACTGCCCCATCAGACCGTGGTCCTCGTGGTCGAGCATGTGGCAGTGGATCACGAACTTGCCGAGGTGGTCGGCGAAATGCCCGGCGAGAAGGATGCGTTCGCCGGGGTAGAGGAAGAAGGTCTCCTTGAGGCAGTCTTCCCAGGGGGGCGGCGGCTTGCCGTCGCGGGAGAGCAGGTACCAGTCGTTGTGGTGGATGTGCATCGTGTGGGCGACCGCGGTGCGGTTGTGGATCTCCCAGGTCTCGGTCGTACCGAGGACCGGGAATGCCTCCGCGCGAGCGGGGTTGTAGCGGCGGCCGTTGATCAGCCAGGTGGTCCTGAACAGGCCTCCCACTTCGATCGTCCAGGTGCGGTCCGGGGTTCGCTTGACGTTCTCGGTCCAGGCCGGCAGCGGGCGCAGCTCCCGGGGCACGCGGGTGCGGTCCGGCAGGCGCCGTGAGTCGACCCGGAACTGCATCAGGGCGCCGACGTAGGCGCGGCTGCCGAAGCCGCCGTGGCCGCGGTTGGGGGCGCTGCGCAGCTCGACCGCCTCGCCGCGGGCCCCGGCGAAGTCGACGACGACCTCGGCTCGCTCCGCGGGCCCGAGCAGGACCTCGCGGCGCCGCACCGGCCGCGGCATCAGGCCGCTGTCGCCGGCGATCTGAACCAGCGGCGCCCGGTTGGAGAGGTAGACGTTGTAGCTCCTGAACTGCGAGACGTTGAGCAGGCGCAGCCGGTAGCGGCGGGGGCCGACCCGGTGGTGGGGCATGAAGGCCCCGTTGACGAGGACCGAGCGACCGAGGACGCCGTCGCCGGGCGGCCGCAGGCCGACGAAGGGGTCGGTCAGCTGGTTGCGGGAGTCGAAGCTGCGGTCGGAGATCATCAGCGCCAGGTCGCGCTCGCCCTCGGGCAGCGGCAGCGCGGAGTCGACCTCGTCGTCGACGATCCACATCCCCGCCATCCCCCTCCAGGCGTGCAGCGCGGTCTTGTCGAGGCGGTGGTCGTGGTACCACTGGAAGGCGGCTCGTTCCGGCCGGCCTTCTTCGGTCAAGTCGTAGACGTAGGTCTTCCTGCCGCCGGGGCGCAGCAACAAGTCGTTGCCGGAGGCGCGCGGCGAGAGCCCGCGAGGGACGTCGCAATAGAAGGAGACGGGGTGGGCCTTGGTGAGGCCGCCGGGCTGGCCGTCGAACTCGCTGCGGTTGTGGCCACCGTGCAGGTGGATGCTCAACTCCCCCGCCCCGGTCGGCAGCCGGTGCTCG
Source organism: uncultured bacterium (assembly GCA_966211075.1). Lineage (GTDB taxonomy): Bacteria > Actinomycetota > Thermoleophilia > Solirubrobacterales > 70-9 > VAYN01. The sequence continues at coordinate 1,360 of CBIHMQ010000080.1, read as the reverse complement.
AAGGTGACCCTGGTGCGGTGGCCGGCGGGCCGGCGCACGGTCGGCCCCGGGAAGCTGCCGCCGAAGGTCCAGAGCTTCGTCTTCGGGCCGGGGAAGATCCGCGCCTCGGCCTCGCGGATCGGGATCGTCAGGTCGGCGCCGTCGAGGACCGGCGGGATCGGCAGCGGCTCCCGGAACGGCGCCGCGGCGAGCGCCGGCGGCGCCTCCTCGCCGAACGGCAGCAGCTCGCGCAGGCGGCCGCCCCCCGGCGCCAGCAGGGCGAGCGTGCCGCCACCCAGGGCGCCGAGGAAAGCTCGGCGCCCCAGGCGCGGCGCGGTTCGGTCCGACCCAGACGTACTAGGAGCCCGCGAGCGGGATCGCCGGCGGTGACTTGACCTTGAACGAACCCTGCATTTCCGGATGGACGGCGCAGATGAAATGGATCGTCGTCCCCGCTTCCGCGGTCAGCTGCTGCTCGAAGCTGGCGCCCGGCTTGGTGCCGGTGAACCAGGAGTCGCCCTTTTCGGTGAGGTTCCCCATCGTGCTCCAACCGGCGGGGCCGACATCGACCGGGTTGATCTTCGGCGGCCCGTTGCCTTTGGCACCCTGCCAGAGCGCGATCTCCTTGCAGATGTGATTTTTGGTGAAGCAGACCCGCTGCTGCTGTTTCGTCTTCGGCAGCACCGAGGATTCGACCAGCGAGAAGGTGTGCGGGCCGACTTTCCGCGGGTCGGTCTTGTCGATGATCTTCAGCTCGTCGCCCTGGGTGACGGTCTTCGGTCCGCTGAAGGCGAGGCCCTTTTTGCCGAGCACCATCTTGATCACGGCGGTCTTGCCGGTCGGCGGCACGGTCGGAGCGGGCAATTCAGCCGCGCTCGCGGCCCCCGGCACGAAGGCCGCGAGGGCCACGCAGGACGCCACAGCGAGAGAGAGGCGCTTCAAATTGTCTCCTTCTTCGAGCGCCGTTCCCAACCGTCCCGGCGCGCAGTTTTCAGGTCGGCGAAAGGTAGTGGCTGGCCCGGCTCGCTTCAAGCGGCTAGCCTGGTCCGATCGCCACCTACCTCCACACCTGCTACCGGATCGGCGACATCGATCGCTCGGTCGCCTTCTACGAGAAGCTCGGCTTCGAGGAGGTGCGGCGGATGCCGATCGGCGAGGAGGCGATCAACGTCTTCATGGCCCTCCCCGGCGACGAACCGCGCCTGGAGCTGACCTACAACCACGGCGTCGACTCCTATGACCACGGCACCGGCTACAACCACATCGCCCTCGGCCTCGACGACCTCGACGCCACCCTCGAGCGCCTCGCCGCCGATGGCATCGAGCCCGAAAAGCCCCCCTACCGCCCCGGCGGCCGCACCGAGGGCCACCGGATCTGCTT
>CBIHMQ010000079.1:0-8836 GCA_966211075.1 uncultured bacterium | reverse complement strand
TGTCGCCGAGGACGACTCTCCCGCTCTGCGGGAGAGCTCATCCTCGACGCCACCCGCGGGCGGGGCCGCTGGAACCGCCTCCGGCGCCACGGCCGGGTCCGGCGGCAACGGCGCCGCCTCCTCAGATGTTCGCGCGACGCCAGTCGCGCGGAGAGTTGCCGCGGCCAACGGCGTTGACCTCGGCTCGGTAAGTGGGTCGGGACCGGGCGCGAAGGTGACCAAGGCTGACGTGCTGGCGGCCGGGAACGGGGCTGGCGCCACTGCTGCTCCCGTTTCTGGTGAGGCGAAGCAGTTGCGCGGGCCCGGAGCGATGCTCGCCAAGGCGATGGATAAGAGCCGGGCGGTGCCGACGGCGACGAGCTTCAGGACCATCGCCGTGGACACGCTCGATGCGAAACGGAAGGCGGTCAACCTGCTGCTGAAAGAGCGCGGGCTGAAGGTCTCCTTCACCCATCTGGTCGCCTGGGCGATCGTCCAGGCCTGCAAGGACTTCCCGGTGATGGTGCGGACGTTTGAAGAGCGCGAGGGAAAGCCGTTCGCGATCGAGGGCGGGCCCGTCAATCTCGGGATCGCCGTCGACGTCGAGCGCAAGGACGGGTCCCACAGCCTGATGGTGCCGGCGATCAAGGGCGCCGACGGGCTCGACTTCGCCGCCTTCCACACCTATTACGAGGAGCTGATCGCGAAGACCCGCGAGAACAAGCTCGGCCCCGACGACTTCCAGGGCACCAACGTCTCGCTGACGAACCCGGGTGGGATCGGCACGATCGCCTCGGTGCCGCGGCTGTTGAGCGGCCAGAGCGCGATCATCGCCACCGGCTCGATCGCCTACCCGCCCGAGTGGGCGCACGCGACGCCGGAGCGGATCAAGCAGCTCGGCGTCTCGAAAGTGATGACGATGACGTCGACCTACGACCACCGCGTCATCCAGGGCGCCGAGTCGGGCGCCTTCCTGCGCCGGGTCGAGCAGCTGCTGCAGGGCGAGGACGAGTTCTACGAGTCGGTTGCCGCCGAGCTCGGCATCGAGGCGGCGCCGATCTCTTCCGCCCACCCCGCCTCGGCCTCGCCGCTGCCATTGAGCGCCGCGGCGCCGACGGCGGAAGCGACCGCGGCGCCGACCCCGGGCGAAGTCGACGAGGAGTTGCTGCAGGCGGTCCAGGCGGCGACCTCGCTGCTGAAGGGCTACCGGACCCACGGCCACCTCGCCGCCCACCTCGACCCGCTCGGCTCCGAGCCGAAGGGCGACCCGACGCTGCAGCCCGAGAACCTCAACCTGACCCCGGAGCTGATGGCCCGGATCCCCGCCTCGATCCTGAGGATCGGCGTCCCCGGCGAGACCCTGCTGGAGGCGCTGCCGCGGATGCGCGAGGCCTACTGCGGGACGATGGGCTACCAGTTCGAGCACCTCTCATCGACCCAGCAACGCCACTGGCTGCGGGAAATGATCGAGACCGGCGCCCACCGCCAGCCCCTCGCCGAAGAGGAGAAGAAGCGCCTGCTCGACCGGCTGATCGACGTCTTCCAGTTCGAGCGGTTCATCGAGAAGGCGTACCTGGGCCAGAAGATGTTCTCGATCGAGGGGCTTGACGTGGTCGTGCCGATGCTCGACGAGGTGGTGACGCTGGCCCACCGGGCCGGCGCCGAGGAGGTCGTCTTCGGGATGGCCCACCGCGGCCGCCTCAGCGTCCTCGCCCACAACCTCGGCCGCCCCGTCGAGTCGATCCTGGCCGAGTTCGAGGGTTCGAAGCGGATCGACGCCGTCAAGGCGGTTGCCGGCATCCCCCACGGCGGCACCGGCGACGTCAAGTACCACTACGGCCACCGTGGGGTCTACGAGACCGCGGCCGGCGAGAAGATCTCGGTGCGGCTCTACCCGAATCCAAGCCATCTCGAGTTCGTCGACCCGGTCGTCACCGGCGGCGCCCGCTACCTGCAGTCCGACTTCGAGGGGCCGAAGTTGAGCCACGACCCGAAGCGGGCGGTGCCGGTGCTGCTGCACGGCGACGCCGCCTTCCCTGCGCAGGGGGTTGTCGCCGAGACGCTCAACCTGCAGGCGCTGAAGGGCTACTCGACCGGCGGCACGATCCACGTCATCCAGAACAACCAGGTCGGCTTCACCACCGACCCGACGGAGGCCCGCTCGACCCCCTACGCCGCCGACATGGCGAAGGGATTCAACGTGCCGATCATCCACGTCAACGCCGACGACGTCGAGGCCTGCTCGGCGGCGGTGCGGCTGGCGATGGCCTACCGCGAGCGCTGGAGCCGCGACATCGTCATCGACGTGATCGGCTACCGCCGCTTCGGCCACAACGAGACCGACGAGCCCGCCTACACGCAGCCGACCATGGCGGCAAAGATCAAATCGCACGCCCCGGTCTCGGAGATCTACGCCGAGAAGCTGATCGGCGAGGGCGTGGTCAGCGCCGAGGAGGTAGGTCACAACTCCGAGCACCGCCGCGAGGAGATGGCGGGCGCCCTCAAGGCCCTGCGCGAGAAGATGGAGGCGGGCGAGTACGAGGACCCGACCGTCACCACCAGCACCGGAGAACTCGACCGCACCGCCAGCCCTCCCGTCGACACGGCTCTGCCGGCCGAGGAGCTGCGCGCGATCAACGAGGAATTGCTGCGCACGCCGGACGGGTTCAACGTCCACCGCAAGCTCCGCCGCCCGCTCTCGAAGCGGACCGAGGCGCTCGAGCAGGGCGGCGTCGACTTCGGCCACGCCGAGGCGCTCGCCTTCGGCTCGCTGCTGACCGAGGGCGTCCACATCCGCTTCACCGGACAGGACACCGAGCGCGGCACGTTCTCGCACCGCCACCTCGTCCTCCACGACGAGAACACCGGCCTCAAGTACTGCCCGATGCAGAACCTCGAGGACGCCTCCGCCCCGTTCGAGCTGTACAACAGCCCGCTCTCGGAGACCGCCTGTCTCGGTTTCGAGTACGGGTACTCGGCGGCGACCCCGAGCTCGCTGATCCTCTGGGAGGCGCAGTTCGGCGACTTCGCCAACGCCGGCCAGGTGATCGTCGACAGCTTCATCGTCTCCGGCGAGGCGAAGTGGGGACAGACCAGCCGCCTCACCCTGCTGCTGCCGCACGGTTACGAGGGCTCGGGCCCGGAGCACTCCAGCGCCCGGATCGAGCGCTTCCTGGCCCTCGGCGCCGAGGGAAACATCCGCATCGCCAATCCCACCACCGCCGGCCAGTACTTCCACCTGCTGCGCCGCCAGGCGCTGATCCGCAAGCCGCGCCCGCTGATCGTCTTCACCCCCAAGGGCCTGCTCCGCCTCGACCGTGCGACCTCTGGCCTCGAGGAGCTGACCGAGGGCCACTTCCGGTACATCCTCGACGACCCCACCGCCGCCGAGCGGCGCGAGAAGGTCGAACGGCTGGTGCTGTGTACCGGCCGCGTGTACTACGACCTCGACTCCAACGAGCGCCGCGCCGGCACCGAGAACGTCGCGATCGCCCGGGTCGAGATGCTCTACCCGTTCGCGAAGGAACAGCTCGAAGGCGTGATCGCCGCCTACCCGAACCTGAGGGAGATCGCCTGGGTCCAGGAGGAGCCGCGCAACATGGGCGCCTGGAAGGTGATGTCGCGCCGAATGCCCGAGCTGCTTCCCGAGGGCGTCGCCCTCAACTACATCGGCCGCCAGGGCCGCGCCAGCACCAGCGAGGGCTACTCCGGCGCGCACTCGCGCGAGCAGGAGCGCATCGTCCTCACCGCGCTCACCGTCGGCGCTTAGACGGTGTCCCCGAGCTCACCGTTCGCCAAGCCCGTGCCCGGACCGCTGTTCGTCTGGGTGAAGCGGATCTCCTGGGTGGAGCTGGTGATCTTTGGCGGACTGCTGCTCTTCTGGCTGTTGCCCGGGTTCGAAACCGAGACGATGGTGTTCGGGTGGGCGCACGGGCTCGGGTTCATCGTCCTCTGCCTGGTGATCTGGGTCGCTTCGGTGAAGCGCGAGACGCCTTACACCCTGCTCGCCGCGACCCTTACCCCGGTCGGCCCGGTCGGCAGCGTGATCGGGATCGAGCTGATCGAGCGCAAGGGGTGGGGAATCGCCCCGACCCCCCAAACCGGTGCCAATCACGCACAAAGTGCACCCGATTCCTCATCAACCGGTTGATTGCGCTTGACCGCCGAGCCCTGACGCGGTATAGCTAGCGAAGACTGTTCCTTCTGGACAGTCCCGTCTAGGGGGAATAGCGGCGTCGGCATCCCTCCCTGGCTACCGGCGCTCAGGTGCAGTGCGGGTCGCGCGGACCCCCCTGCCTCCCGCGACCCCACTGCGCCTACCTTTTTAGCTTGCGCAGTACGGTCTGGAGGATTCCGCCGTTGTTGAAGTAGGTGACCTCATTTGGAGTGTCGAGCCGCACCCGCGCCTCGAACTCGACGATGTCGCCGTCGCCCCGGCGCGCCGTCACCGTGAGGGTTTTCGCCTCGCCGCCCCGGAGGTCGCCGACGTCAAAGGTCTCGGCCCCAGTCAGTCCCAGCGACTCGGCGCTCTCACCATTTGCGAACTGCAGTGGCAACACACCCATCCCGATCAGGTTGGAGCGGTGGATGCGCTCGAAGCTCTCCGCGATCACGGCCCGGACACCGAGCAGCTTGGTGCCCTTCGCGGCCCAGTCGCGCGAGGAGCCGGAGCCGTACTCCTTACCGGCCAGCACCACCAGCGGCACGCCCTCCTCGGCGTAGGCCATCGCCGCGTCATAGATGGTCGTCTGTTCGCCGTCGGGGAAGTGGCGGGTGAAGCCGCCGGCCCGGTCGACCAGCCGGTTGCGGAGGCGGATGTTGGCGAAGGTGCCGCGGATCATCACCTCGTGGTTGCCGCGGCGGGAGCCGTAGGAGTTGAAGTCGCGGACCTCGACCCCCTGCGCGGTCAGCCAGTGACCAGCCGGACTGTCCTTCTTGATCGCGCCGGCGGGCGAGATGTGGTCGGTGGTGACCGAGTCGCCGAGCACCGCGAGGGCGCGGGCGCCGACGATCGGCTCGACCCCGGGCGGGTCGGCCGGCATCCGCTCGAAGAAGCTGGGCTGCCGCACGTAGGTGGAGTCGGGCCAGGTGTATCGGTCGCCGGTCGGGACCTCGACCGCCTTCCAGGTCTCGTCGCCGGTGAAGACGTCGGCGTAGTTGCGGGTGAACATCTCCGAGGCGACCGATTCGCCGACCACCTTCTTGATCTCGGCGGCGTCGGGCCAGATGTCCCGCAGGTAGACCGGCTCGCCGTCCGCACCCTCGCCGAGCGGCTCGGTCAGCAGGTCGACGTCCATGCGGCCGGCCAGCGCGTAGGCGACGACCAGCGGTGGGCTGGCCAGGTAGTTCGCCTTGACGTCCTGGTTGATGCGGCCCTCGAAGTTGCGGTTGCCGGAGAGGACGGCGCAGACGGCCAGGTCCTTCTCGGCGATCGCCGCGGAGATCTCCTCCGCCAGCGGGCCGGAGTTGCCGATGCAGGTGGTGCAGCCGTAGCCGACCAGGTTGAACTGCAGGGCGTTGAGGTGCTCGGTGAGGCCGGAGCGGTCGAGGTACTCGGTGACGACGGTCGATCCCGGCGCCAGCGAGGTCTTCACCCAGGGCCTGCGCTCGAGGCCCCTTTCGACCGCGTTGCGGGCGAGCAGGCCGGCGCCGACCATGACGCTGGGGTTGGAGGTGTTGGTGCAGCTGGTGATCGCGGCGATGACGACGCGACCGTGGTCGAGGTCGAATTCGGAGCCGTCCTCGGCCAGGGTGACGCCGATCGCGTCGCTGGTCGGACTGCGCTGCGCCACCGCGGCGGTGCCGGCCTCGGCCGCCGGCACCGGCTTGTCGCAGTCCCTGTCGTGGTCCTCGGCGGACGGGTCGGAGGCAGGGAAGGATTCGGCGAGCGCCTGGTCGAGCCCGTCGCACATCTCCTTGGCGGCATCCGGCGCGAACTCGGACATCGCTTCGCGGAAGGCGTCCTTCGCGCTCGCCAGCGGTACCCGGTCCTGCGGCCGCTTCGGGCCGGCGATGCTGGGAACGACGTCGCCGAGGTCGAGCTCGAGCCGGTCGGAGAAGACCGGGTCCGGGGTCGACTCGTCGTGGAACATCCCCTGCTCGCGGGCGTAGGCGTCGACCAGCTCGATCGTCTCCGTCGGGCGGCCGGTCAGGTCGAGGTAGCGCAGCGTCTCGGCATCGACCGGGAAGATCGCGCAGGTCGAGCCGAACTCCGGCGACATGTTGCCGAGCGTCGCTCGGTCGGCGAGGGCGAGCGTCGAGAGGCCGGGGCCGTAGAACTCGACGAACTTGGAGACGACGCCGCGCTGGCGCAGCATCTCGGTGACGGTGAGGACGAGGTCGGTCGCGGTCGCCCCCTCGGGCAGCTCGCCGGAGAGCTTGAAGCCCAGCACCTGCGGCAGCAGCATCGAGATCGGCTGGCCCAGCATCGCCGCCTCGGCCTCGATCCCGCCGACGCCCCAGCCGAGCACGCCGAGGCCGTTGACCATCGTCGTGTGCGAGTCGGTGCCGACCAGGGTGTCGGGGTAGGCCTGGAGGACGCCGTCGTTCTGGCGGCTGTAGACGACCTGGGAGAGGTACTCGAGGTTGACCTGGTGGCAGATCCCGGTCGCCGGCGGCACAACCCGGAAGTTGTCGAAGGAGTGCTGGCCCCACTTCAGGAACGAGTAGCGCTCGAGGTTGCGCTCGAAGTCCCGCTCGGCGTTGACCTGGAAGGCCATTTCGTTGCCGAAGGCGTCGACCTGGACCGAGTGGTCGATGACCAGGTCGACGTCGACGAGGGGGTTGATCGCGGCCGGGTCGCCGCCGATCTCCTCCATCGCGTCGCGCATCGCCGCCAGGTCGACGACTGCCGGGACGCCGGTGAAGTCCTGCATGAGGACGCGGGCGGGCTGGAAGGGGATCTCGGCGCTGGGCTCTGCGGCGGCGTCCCAGCCGGCGATCGCCTCGACGTCAGCGGCGCTGACCGAGACGCCGTCCTCGAGGCGCAGCACGTTCTCGAGCAGGACCTTGATCGAGTACGGGAGCCGGGCGACGTCGAAACGCTCCTGCAATGCCCCGAGCCGGAAGATCTCGTACTGACGCCCGCTCACCGCGAGGGTCGAACGGGCGCCGAAAGAGTCGCTGCTCATCTGCTGTCTCCTGAAGTCGTCGTGGTCTATCTCTTGTCCTTGGAGTGCCCGTCGGCGATCTCCGCCGCCGACTTCTGGCCGGCCGATCCGCTCGAGACGCGGACCGCGATGCTGGGGCTGGCGAGGCCGAAGTGGGCGAGGAAGCGCTGCCGGGTCGGCGCCACCGCGATCTCGACCTTGTCGCCCTCGATCGCCCGCACGGTCGCCTTCGCGACCTCCTCGGGGGTCGCGGTGCCGAGCCCGGGCGGCGACTTGGCGCCGGAGTCGGCGAACATCCCGGCTTCGCGGATGAAGCCCGGCGAGACCAGCGAGACGCCGACGCCCTGCGGGGCGAGGTCGGTGCGGAGGGCGAGCGCGAAGCCGCGCAGGCCGAACTTGGTGGCGTTGTAGATCGAAGAGCGCGGTGCCGGCGACTTACCGGCCAGGGAGGCGACGAAGACGAGGTGGCCGGAGCCCTGCGCCAGCATCGCCGGGTAGAGCGCCTGGGCGAGCAGCATCGGCGCCTCGAGATTGACCCGCAGCGCTCGCTGCACCTCATCGGGGCTGAAGTCCTCCATGCGGCCGGCGCCGGGCAGGCCGGCATTGGCGACGAGGGCATCGACGGGACCGGCCTCGGCGGCGAGCTTCTCGGCGGCGCCGGGCTCGGCCAGGTCGACGGCCAGTGCCCGGTGGCCATCGCCGGGCAGCTGCTCGGCCAGCTGGGAGAGCTCCTCGGCCTTGCGGGAGCTGAGCAGGACCGTGGCGCCGCGAGCGGCAAGCGCTTCGGCGATCGCGCGGCCGAGGCCCCCGGTGGCACCGGTGAGAAGCGCTTTGCGGCCGGCAAGTTCCATCCCAAAGGGCAAGCTACCAGCCGCCCGGCCGACAGGAATCCGGGATGAAAGTGCGAACTGCGACTAAATGTTTGCGTTCTGTGAGCAAGGTGCCGGGCGATGGTCTAGACTGCCGCCGATCCAGAGCACCGAAACGCCGAATCCCAGACGCCCCTAGGCGTCACGGGAACGGGGGAACCACGTTTTCGGGGCTAACTCGCCTAAATCCAGGCGGGGGCGCAGGCTCCTTCCGCGCCAGCCCGACAGCTAACCCCGTAGGCCGACAAAGGAGATCGGGTTTGCTGTCGTACAACTTCAGGCTCAAGGCGGGTATCGCCGCAGGCGCCCTGCTCATGGCCATCGCCCTACTCGCACCGGGGAGCGCTTCCGCCCGCTGCACCGCTGGCGGCCTCAGCCCGGCGGAAGTCGATATCTGCACCCCTACCCCGAAAGCGCGCCTTCTACCGACCGGGGAACTGATTCCCCCGAAGAGCGCCCCGCCCAAGGTGAAGGCGGTCATCGAAGCGGCCAACAAGATCCGCACCAAGCCCTACATCTACGGCGGCGGCCACGCCCGCTGGTGGGACAGGGGCTATGACTGCTCCGGCGCCGTCAGCTACGCCCTCCGCGGCGGCGAATTCCTCACCAGCCCCCTCCCCTCCGGCCCGATGCAGAAGTGGGGCGAAGAAGGCGCGGGCCGCTGGATCACCATCTACGCCAACGGCGGCCACGCCTACGCCGTGATCGCCGGTTACCGCTGGGACACCAGCGGCAACGAAAACGAAACCGGCCCGCGCTGGCACGAGGATCTCAGGGACAACGTCGGCTTCGTCGCCCGGCATCCCGCCGGCTACTAACTAGGGACATGGAGGGGGCGGGTACCCCCTCCATGTCCCTAGTTAGTAGCCGGCGGGATGC
>CBIHMQ010000078.1:0-8917 GCA_966211075.1 uncultured bacterium | reverse complement strand
CTCCTCGACCTCGCCTGGCGACGCTGCCCGGCGAGGTCGAGGAGCGGCTGGGCCCGGTCGAGGTGCTCGTCACCAACAGCGGCGGCCCGCCGCTTGGCGGCGCCCTCGACCACGAGCTGAACGACTGGGAGCACGCCTACCGCTCGCTGGTCCTGGCGCCACGGATCCTCACCAGCACCGTCGTCCCCGGCATGCGCGAGCGCGGCTGGGGGCGGATCGTCAACGTCGGCTCCACCTCCACCCGCGAGCCGATCCCCGGCCTCAACCTCTCCAACTCGCACCGGATGGCCTCGGTCGGCTTCCTGAAGACGCTCTCCCGCGAGGTCGCCGGCGACGGGATCACCGTCAACACCGTCGCCACCGGCCGCTTCGCCACCGACCGCCTGGCCGACAACGCCGGCTCGATCGAGGCCGCCGAAGCCGCCGCCCGCGAGGAAGTCCCGGCCGGCCGGCTCGGCCAGCCCGACGAGTACGGCGACCTGGTCGCCTTCCTCTGCTCCGACCGCGCCTCCTACATCACCGGCACCGTCATCCCGATCGACGGCGGCCTGCTGCGCTCCGCCTTCTGAGACCGGGGCTTCGGCCCTACTCCCCCGCCGCCTCCCGCATCGCGGGATAGATGATCACATCCCGGAGCGTTGTCGATTCGGTGAGGATCATCAGCAGGCGGTCGATGCCGAGGCCGCAGCCGCTCGCCGGCGGCATCCCGTATTCGAGCGCCCGCACGAACTCTTCGTCGTGGGGGTGAGGGTCCTCCTCGGCGCCCTGTTCCTGGCGTTCGCGCTGCTTGATGAAGCGGACGCGCTGCTCGACCGGGTCGTTGAGGTCGGTCCCGCCGCCGACGATCTCCATCCCGGCAACGATGCCGTCGAAGGCCTCGCAGACCTTGGGGTCGTCGGGGTGGACCTTGACCAGCGGCCAGATGTCGATCGGCAGCACCGTGATGTAGGTGGGCTGGATCAGCTTCGGCTCGACGATCTTGCCCTGCAGGGTGTCGACCAGCCCGGCCCAGTCGTCGTTCTCGTCGGCGTCGTCGCCGGCCAGCTCGGCCAGCTCGTCGCGGCTCGCCGCGTAGATGTCGACGCCGGACTCCTCGAGGATCTCGTCGCGGAGGACGACCCGCGGCCAGGGCGCCGCGAAGTCGATCTCGACCCCGTCGCGCATCACCTTGGTCGTCCCCATCACCTCCTCGACCACGCTGGAGACGAGGACCTCGATGAAGCGCATCACGCCCTCCCAGTCGGCGCCGCCGACGAACATCTCCAGCATCGTGAACTCGGGGTTGTGCTGCGGCGACATCCCCTCGTTGCGGAAGAACTTGCCGAACTCGTAGACGTCCTCGAAGCCGCCGACGATCGCCCGCTTCAGGTAGAGCTCGGTGGCGGTGCGCAGAAAGAGGTCGCGGTCGAGCGCGTTGTGGTGGGTGACGAACGGCCGCGCCGCGGCGCCGCCGGTCAGCCGCTGCAGGACCGGCGTTTCCAGCTCGACCCAGCCGCGCTCGTCCATGTGGTTGCGGATCGCCAGGGTCAGCTTCGAGCGCGTCTTGAAGATCTCCCGCGACTTCTCGTTCGCCATCAGGTCGAGTTCGCGCTGGCGGTAGCGCAGCTCCGGGTCGGAGATGCCGTGGAACAGGTCCGGCGGGTCGAGCAGCGCCTTGGCCAGCAGCGTGAACTCGCGCACCGAGATCGCCAGCTGGCCGCGCTTGGTGACGTAGACCGGCCCCTCGATCCCGACCAAGTCGCCGATGTCGAGCTCCTCGACACGCTCGAAGAGCTCGTCGCCGAGGGTGTCGCGGCGGGCGTACCCCTGGATCGAGCCGGTGATGTCGCGGACGTCGAAGAAGACCGTCTTGCCGTGGCCCCGCTTGCCGGTCACCCGGCCCATCACCCGGTAGGTGAACTGCTCGTGCTCGCCCTCCCCCAGCGCCTCCGGGTCGTGGGCGGCCTCGATGTCCTCGGCGTGGGTGCGGCCTTCGAAGGAGTGCGGGTAGGGATCGACGCCGGCCGCGCGGAGCCGCTCGACCTTGGCGCGGCGCTGCGCCTCGCTGGCGGCACCGGAGCGATCGCCGGTCGAATCCGGAGAGCGCTCCTCGGTCCGCTCGGCCTCGGGGGCCTCGCTCATCGAATCGGAGTCAGCTTCATGGAGCGAAGCCGACAGTCACCCGCTCGTCACCTTCATAGTCCTGAAGGGTAGTGGCGTCGCGCAGGAGATCGCGCATCGCCGGGCCGTGGTGAGTGTCGTGCTCCATCGCCAGCTTCCAACCCGAGGGCGTTTCGGAGATCAGCCCGCGGATCACGCCGAGGCCGTCCTCGCCGCAGGACCCGGTCACCGCGATCCGCGGCTCCTTCTGGATCTCGGGCGAGCGCTCGAAGATGGTCGAGTCCGTCACGTAGGGAAGGTTGGCGATCACCAGGTCGACGCCCTCGAGGTCGTCGGGCAGCCCGGTCGCGACCCGCACGTCGAAGTCGATCCCCAGCCGCTCGGCGTTCTCGCGCGCCGCTTCGACCGCCTCGGGCGAGAGGTCGGAGGCGCTGACGCGGAGGTCGGGACGCTCGGAGATCAGGGCCAGGGCGATCGCCCCGGAGCCGGTGCCGACCTCGTGGACGCGGGCGCCCTCGGGCAGCTCGGCACCGACCTCGACCAGCAGCTCGGTCTCGCGGCGGGGCCAGAGGACGCGCGAGTCGACGGCGATCTCCAGCTGGCGGAAGGGGGCGCGGCCGAGGATGTAGGCCATCGGCTCGCGGTCGACGCGGCGGCGGACCCGCTGCTCGATCGCCTCGGCGACCTCGCTCGGCACCTCGCCGGCGCCGTCGACGCGCAGCTCCTCGGGCTTGACGCCGATCGCGTCGGCGACCAGCGTTTCGGCGTCGCCGCGCGCGTTCTCGCAACCGGCGGCGGCGATCCGCTCGGCGGCGTCGTCGAGCACGGCGCTGACAGTGCGCGCCGAAGGTCCGTCCTGACTCTGAATGTCGACAGCCGACATCGAACAACCGCCTCCCTAGTTCACCGCTCTAAAAGACTTGCGCAAGAGTAACAGTCCCCTACTTTGACAGGCTCAACCGCTCGCCGATACCGCCAACTCGGTGCTGGGACGGGAGATGCCGCCGTGGCGGCGGGCGACGACGGCGATCCAGATCGCCCCCGCGGCCATCATCGCCAGGCTCTCCAGCTGCGCCGTGGTCAGCCCCAGCACCGTCTCGGTGTTGCGGCGCAGGAACTCGACCAGGAAGCGCTCGGCGCCCGCGTAGACGAGGTAGATCGCGAAGAGGATCCCGGTCCGGACCCGGTCGCGCAGCTGCCAGAGGATCCAGGCGCCGAGGCCCATCGCCAGCGTCTCGTAGATCGGCGTCGGGTGGACGGCCTGGTCGGTCGGGACGACACCGTCCGGGTAGGACATCGCCCAGGGCCCGTCCCAGGCCTTGCCGTAGTCGCCGTCGCCGGAGAGCTGGCAGCCGCAGCGGCCGATCGCGTAGCCGAGCGCCAGCGCCGGCGCCGCCAGGTCGAGCAGGGCGAGCCCGAGGTAGCCGCGCCACCAGGCCCAGAGGACGACAGCGAGGGCGCCGCCGATCACGCCGCCGTACCAGACCAGCCCCGAGCCGCTGAACAGCGTCCCGAGGAAGTCATCCTTGACGTCGTCGTAGTTCTGGGCCACGAAGTAGAGGCGGGAGCCGACGACGCCGCCGATCAGCGCCGCGAAGCCCATCTCGTACGCCCAGTCCTGGGGCTTGCCAAGCTCGCCGAGCCGCCGCCAGATCAGCGCCCCGGCGGCGAGGAAGGCGAGTGCGAACATCAGGCCGAAGGTCTGCAGCGTCACCGGTCCGATGTTCAGCTCTGGGTACATGCGGGCGGGGCCGCTCCGGGGCTAACCGACGAGCAGGAACTCCAGCAGCGCCTTCTGCGCGTGGAGCCTGTTCTCGGCCTGGTCCCAGACGGCGGACGAGTCAGAGTAAAGGACGTCGGCGGTGATCTCTTCACCCGGGTGAGCGGGCAGGCAGTGCATCACGATCGCCCCGTCCTTGGCCGCCGCCAGCAGGTCGGCGTCGAGCCGGAACGGGGCCAGGTCGGCGCGGCGGCGGTCCGCCTCCCCCTCGTCGCCCATGCTGACCCAGACGTCGGTGTAGAAGGCGTCGGCCCCGTCGGCGGCGGCGCGCGGGTCGCCGGTCAGCTTCGCGTCGCGGCCCTCCTCGAGCTGGTAGCCGGGCGGCGCCGCGACGACCACTTCGACCCCGGCCAGCTCGCCGAGCACCGCCAGCGAGCGGGCGACGTTGTTGCCGTCGCCGACGTAGGCGAGGCGCAGGCCGTCGAGCCGGCCGAAGCGCTCGCGCAGGGTCATCAGGTCGGCGAGCGCCTGACAGGGGTGGTGCAGCGGGGTCAGCGCGTTGACGACCGGGACCTCGGCGGCCGCGGCCAGCTCGGCGACCTGCTCGTGGCTGCCGGAGCGAATCGCGATCGCGTCGACATAGCGGGACAGCACCCGCGCCGTGTCGCCGGCCGACTCGCCCCGCGAGAACTGCATTTCGTCGCCGCGCAGGACGACCGGGTGGGCGCCCAGCTCGGCGACCCCGACCTCGAAGGAGACCCGGGTCCGGGTCGAGGGCTTCTGGAAGACGAGGGCGACGCTGCGGCCGGCCAGGGCCTCGCCGCCGACCCGCTCGCGCCGCCCGGCTTTCAGCTCCAGGGCGCGATCGAGCAGCTTGCCGAGCTCGAATGCCCCGAGCTCGTCGCCGACTATGAAGTCCCGCTTCGCCAAGCCGCGGATACTACGGCGGTGCAGTTGACCGCCATCGCCTGGAACCTCTTCCACGGGCGCGACTTCCCGCCGGACCCGACGCTGCGGACCTGGCGCTCGCGGCTGCTGCGCTTCGACGAGCGCAACGAGACCCACGTCCAGGTCAACCGCGACCTCACCACCGAGTTCGCGACCCTGCTCGCCAGCGCCGCCTGGGACGTCGCCCTGCTGCAGGAGGCGCCGCCGCGTTTCGCGGTGCCGCTCGCCGAGGGCTGCGGCGCCGAGTGGCACCGGGCGCTCACCTCGCGCAACTCGCTCGGCCCGCTGCGGGCGCTGCTGGCGCGGCAGAACCCGGACCTGATGGCCTCCGGCGAGGGCGGCTCCAACCTGACCCTGGTGCGGGTGCCCGGCCGGCTCGGCGGCATCGCCGAGCGCCGCGAGGTGACGATCCACGAGGGCCTCCCCGAGCGCCGCTCGATGGCGCTGACCCGCACCGCCTCCGGCATCTGCCTCGCCAACCTGCACGCGACCAACGACCGCCCGGCCCTGGCCAGCGAGGACGTCCTGCTCGCCGCCGGCGCCGCCACCGAGTTCGCCGGCGCCTCGCCGATGGTCTTCGGCGGCGACCTCAACCTCCGCCCTGCCGAGGACCCGGTCGTCTTCGAACGTCTCCGCGAGGAGTTCGGCCTTGCCGCGCCGACCGGCCCCGACGCGATCGACCACCTGCTCGTCCGCGGCCTCGAGATCGTCGAGCCGCCGACCCGCTGGCCGGCCAAGCGGCGTGAGCTGCCGTTCGAGGGACGGGCCCTGCGGCTCTCCGACCACGCCCCGATCGAAGCGAAGTTTGCGGCATCGGATCGGGTGGAACTGAGATAGTCGGACCTGCAACCCCCGGCGACCCACTCGATCAGGAGGCAATTCCCAGATGGCAGACAAAAAAGCGACCGGCAACGCGAGCAAAAAAGCGGCCGGAGCGAAAGCCAAAAAAGCCTCCGCGAAACCCGCGGCCAAAAGAGCGGCTCCGAAAAAAGCTGCTGCTAAAAAAGCGCCGGCGAAAAGCAAAAAAGCCGCGGCCAAAAACCGAAAGCCGCGAAAAAAGCAGCGCCGAAAAAAGCTGCTGCTAAAAAAGCCGCCCCGAAAGCTTCCGCGAAAAGAGCCGCTCCCAAGAGAGCTGCCAGCAGCAACGCGACCAGCGGCCTCGACAAGAGCGTCGCCCAGTTCCGCGAGAGCCTCGAGCAGAGCGTCTCGCTCAACCGTGACCGCATCCAGGAGGTCGTCGACGACGCCGTCAAGCGCGGCCGGATGACCCGCGGCGACGCCGAGAAGCTGTTCAGCGACCTCGTCAACCGCGGCCGCAAGCAGACCGACGCCCTCCTCAAGGAGCTCGAGCGGCTGGTCAAACAGGCCCGCAAAGAGGTCGGCAAAGGGGCGAAACCGGTGCGCAAACAGGCCACCCAGGCAGCGCGTAAGGCGCGGAAAAAACTCGGCTAGGTGAGCGAGGCCTCCGGCACCAAGCCGGCGGCGCGGGGGCCGCGTCGCGGCGAGCTGCTCGAGGTCGAGGTCGAGTCGCTGGCCTTCGGCGGGCGCGGGGTCGCGCGCGCCGAGGGCTTCGTCGTCTTCGTCGCCGGCGGGTTGCCGGGCGACCGCGTCCGCGCCGAGGTGACCAAAGCGAAGAAGCGCTTCGCCGAGGCCCGCGCGGTCGAGCTGCTGCGGCCGGCGGCCGACCGTGTCCCCGACCGCTGCACGCACGGCGGCGAGCCCTGCCCGGGCGCCCCCTGGCAGGGCCTCGACTACCAGCGCCAGCTGCGGATCAAGAGCGAGCAGGTCGACGAGGCGCTGCGGCGGATCGGCGAGCTCGACGGCTTCGAGCTCGAGCCGATCGTCGCCGCCGAGGAGCAGTGGCGGTACCGCAACAAGCTCGAATACTCCTTCGGCGACGAGGACGGTGAGGCGGCGCTCGGCTTCCACGCCCGCGGCCGCTGGGACCTGATCGTCGACGTCGACGACTGCCACCTCGCCTCCGAGGCCGGCAACGCCGCCCGCAACGCGGTCCGCGAGTGGGCCCGCGACGAAACGGTGCCGGCCTTCGACCGCCGCGCCAAGCGCGGCGTCCTCCGCAACCTCGTCGTCCGCGAGGGAAGACGCAGCGGCCAGATCCAGACCCGTCTAGTGACTGCCCAGCGCAGCTTCCCGAAGCCGCCCGTTGACCTCCACACGATCGTCGCCGACGACTCCGGCGACAGCGAGGGACCGACAGGCGTGCTCGGCGAGGAGTACCTGAAGGAGGAGCTGTGTGGCCTGCACTGGAAGATCTCGCCGGGCGCCTTCTTCCAGACCAACACCGAGATGGCCGAGCGCCTCTACGGCGTCGCCGCCGAGTTCGCCGGCCTGACCGGCAGGGAGAAGGTCTTCGACCTCTTCTGCGGGATCGGCACGATCGGGCTCTCGATGGCTCGCGACGCCGGCGAGGTCTGGGGTGTCGAGATCGTCCCCGAGGCGATCGCCGACGCCGAGCGCAACGCCAAGCTGAACGAGATCGGCAACGCTCACTTCCTTGCCGCCAACGTCCGCACCGGCGTCCGGCCGCTGCTGGTCCAGGCCGGCAAGCCCGACGTCGTCGTCATCGACCCGCCCCGCGCCGGCCTCTCCCAGAAAATGGTGCGCCGGGTGATCGAGTGCGAGGCGAAGCGGATCGTCTACGTCTCCTGCAACCCGACCACGCTCGCCCCCAACGCCGCCCAGCTCGGCGAGGCCGGCTATAGGCTGCGCCGCGTGAGGCCGGTCGACATGTTCCCCCAGACCCCGCACATCGAGTGCGTGGCGCTGCTCGAAAAGGTCGGCTGATGGGCCGCGGCTTCGGCGTCGCCGCCGGCCTGCCCGTCGAGGTGGCCCGGCCGCTCGCCTCCTGCTGCGCGGAGCTGCGCTACGACTCGCTCTGGTCCAACGACCACCCCGGCGCCCTCGGGCTCGAGACGCTTGCCGAGTTCGCGGCCGCCGCGCCCGACCTCGACCTCGGCGTCGCCGTGATCGCCCTCGACCGCCAGCCGCCCGAGAAGATCGCCGCCGACGTCGAGCGCCTCGGCCTCGACCGCGGCAAGCTCTGGCTCGGGGTCGGCGCCGGCTTCGGCGCCAAGCCGCTGACCCGGATGCGCGAGGCGCTGCCGCAGCTGCGCGAGGCCCTTCCGGGCGTCCGCCTCGTCCTCGCGGCGATGGGGCCGAAGATGTGCGAACTGGCCGGGGCCGAGTTCGACGGCGTCTTCTTCAACTGGATGACCCCGGGCTTCGCCGCCGGCGCCCGCGAGAAGGTCGCGGCCGGGGCCAGCGCCGCCGGCCGCCCAACCCCGCCGGTCTTCGGCTACGTCCGCACCGCCGTCGGCCCCGACGCCGCCGAGCGGCTCGCCAAGGAGGAATCGTTCTACCGCGACCTCCACGACGGCTACCGCAACCACTTCGCCCGGCTCGACGAGCCCGAGGGCACGGTCGGCGTCGCCGCCGCCGACGCCGAGGACGCGGAGACACAGCTGGCCGCCTACGAGGCACTCGACACGATCGTCGTCCGCGGCCTCGCCAGCGCCCGGGTCGAGACGATGACCGCGGTCGCCGAGGCCGCCGCTCCCTGAGCGCCCAGCCGCCGCGCCCCTTTAGGAACGCCTAACCGAAGCGACTAGGATGCGCTGCCCATCGCGTCCGAAGCTTCCATAGACCGCCCCCTCGCCCGCACCGTCGGCAGCACGATCTTCATCAGCCGCTGGCTGCAGGCGCCGCTCTACCTGGGCCTGATCGCCGCACAGGGCGTCTACGTCTGGCGCTTCATGCAGGAGCTCTGGCACCTCGTCTCCGACGCCGGGCACCTGACCGAGAACGAGGTGATGCTGCTGGTCCTGGGCCTGGTCGACGTGGTGATGATCGCCAACCTCCTGATCATGGTCATCATCGGCGGCTACGAGACCTTCGTCTCGCGGATTAACCTCAAGAACCACCCCGATCAGCCCGAGTGGCTCTCCCACGTCAACGCCAACGTCCTTAAGGTGAAGCTGGCGATGGCGATCGTCGGCATCTCCTCGATCCACCTCTTGCAGACCTTCATCAACGCCGCCAACACCGACGGCGACACGATGCTCTGGCAGACGATCATCCACATCACCTTCGTGATCTCCGCCCTCGCCCTCGCCGCGATCGACCGCTTCC
>CBIHMQ010000077.1:0-8941 GCA_966211075.1 uncultured bacterium | reverse complement strand
GCGCCGCCGGCGCGTCGGCGGCCGGGATCGGCTTCCAGCCGACCATTCCGACCCGGTCGCCGCCGCCCAGTCCGGCGACGGCGAGGCCGTCGGCGACCCGGGCGCGCACCGAGCGGTCCTGGGAGGGGAGGCTGAACGACTGGCAGAGCACCGCCTCGACGGCGATGCCCGCCGTCTCGCAGAAGGAGAGGCTCTCGTTGCCGCAGAGGATCGCCGGCGGCCCGGTCGGCCGGAGCACCAGCAGCGCCTCCTCGAAGCGCGGGTCGAACCCGGTCAGGAAGGAGACGTTGGCGTAGTGCTCGCGGTCGGCGTAGACGAGGAGCGCATCGAGCCCCGCCGCGTCCATCCGCTCGCGCGCGGCGGCGATGCGGCCCGCATAGACGGCCTCGCCGAGGACCGGCTCGGCCTCCAACGGCGCCAGCGGCGCGAGGTCCACCGGGGCCAGCCTCATGGCTCCGCCCCGGCCAGGCGGTAGGCCTCGAGCAGCCAGCGCGTCGCCGCGTCCCATCCGGTCGACTCGGGCGGGCGCTCGCCGCAGCGTCGGCGTCACCGCGACGATCTGCCGCTCGGTGAGCCAGCCGACGAGGTCGAGCCGGTGGACCCCCAGGTCCAGCAGCACGCCGCCGCCCGCCCGGGCCAGCTGCCGCGGCCAGGCCGCCCCCCCGGTCCAGTCGTCCGGGCCGGTGGTCGCCGTGAACAGCAGACCGCCGGTCAGCGAGCCGATCGCTCCGGCGGCGACCGCCTCGCGAGCGGCGCGGTGCAGCGCCATGTAGCGCTCGTTGCGGACCACTTCGACCACGGTCGGGGCGCTCTCGGCGAGCGCGCGCAGCGCCGCCGTGTCCTCGAGCGTGTGGGCGATCGGCTTCTCGACCAGCACGTGCTTGCCGGCCGCCACCGCCCGCTCGGCCAGCTCGCGGTGGGTATCGGGCGGAGTGCAGATCGTGACGATGTCCACCGCCTCGTCCTCGAGCAGAGCGTCGACCGAGGCGAACGCGCGGGCGCCGGCGTAAGCCGAGGCGATCGCGGCGGCGGCATCGGGGCGGCGGCTGGCGATCCCGACCAGCTCGACCCCCTCGCAGGCCGCCCAGGCCGGGGCGTGCAGCTCGCGCGCCGCCGCCCCCGCGCCGACGATCGCGGCGCCGAGCACCGCGCTCACGCCGGACGCTCCACCGGCTCGCGCAGGAAGCGCTGCTCGATGAAGCCGAACAGGCCGTGCGCGGCGAGGATCTCGGTCTGGCCGGTCGGGTCGATCGGCGGCGCCACCTCGACCAGGTCGATCGCGACGATCTCGCGGTAGCGACCCAGCTCGCGCAGCAGCTCGAGGAACTCGGAGGAGAGCAGTCCCCCCGGCACCGGCGTGCAGCAGCCGGGCGCGCAGGACGGATCGACCGAGTCGATGTCGATCGTCAGGTAGACCCCGTCGCAGTGCCGCAGCACCGAGGTCATCACCATCTCGGCGCAGGCGCGGGCGCCGAGCTCGCGCGCCTCGGTGAGCGGCACCACGACGAAGCCCTGCTCGCGCTGGGCGGGCAGCTCGTTCTCCCCGACGAAGCCGCGCAGCCCGATCTGGCCGACCGCCCGCGGGTCCAGGCCGGCGTGCTCGATCGAGCGCCGGATCGGGGTGCCGCTCCAGTGGCGCCCGAGCACCGCGTCCTCGTCGATGAGGTCGTTGTGGGCATCGATCTGGACGATGCCGATCGTCTCGCCGGGGTGGGCATCCGTGACCCCCTGGTAGGCGGGGAACATCACGTAGTGGTCGCCGCCGAGCATCAGCGGCATGGCCTTGGCGGCGATCGAGCCGGCGACGGTGCGGATCGCCGCCGCCGTCCTGCCGACGTCGGTCGGGACCACGGTGGCATCGCCGCAGTCGACGATCCGCATCCGCTCCGCGACCCGGTCGCCGCGGGGGGCGTAGCCGGCCATCGGCGTGCCCGCCGGGTTCCAGACTTCGGCGAACCACTGCGACTGCTCGCGGATCCGCCGCGGTCCCAGCCGCGCCCCGGGGCGCAGCGTCGCGGTGCTGTCCCAGGGCACCCCGAATACGCCCAGGTCGGCGTCGGCGAGATCCCCCGGGCTGTCGGCGCGCGGCGCCTTGCCGAACGTCGCCAGATCGGCGTAGACGAACTCGAAGTAGTTCCCGGTTCCCTCCAGAGAACTGCCCATTAGGCCCGACCTCCGTTCCACTCTGGACTAAACATCTACTGTCCCGGGCGACCCTAGCCGCCTGATTTCCCAAAGTCAAAGGGTCCCTCCCTTGACAAGGGTACCTACGGACGGTACAGATAGGCTCACCTTGGAACTTACCGGGAGAGATTCAGGCGATGCTTAAGCTCGGCCTTTTCAGCGCCTACTACGAGGACATGAGCCTCGAGGAGTGCTGCGAGTTCGCCGCCGGCCTCGGCTACGAGGCGGTCGAGCTGGCCTGCTGGCACGACTCGGCCCACCTCGACGCCGAGCGCGCCGTCGCCGACGCCGCCTACGCCCGTTCGGTGCGCGACACCGTCGCCCGCCACGGCCTCGAGATCGCCTGCGTCTCCAACCACCTCGACGGCCAGCTGGTGCTGGGCCCGCACGACCGCTCCACGGATGGCTGGGCCCCGGTCTCCGGCGCCGAGGAGAAGATCGCCTTCGGCACCGAGCGCGCCAAGCTCGCGGCCCGCGCCGCCAACGCCCTGGAGGTCTCCTGCGTCGCCGGCTTCGTCGGCTCCCACGTGTGGGGCCACTGGTACAACCACGATCCGGAGATGGTCGCGCTCTACGAGGAGGGCTGGGACCTCTTCGCCGAGCGCTGGAACCCGATCCTCGACGTCTACCGGGAGCAGGGGGTCCGCTTCGCGCACGAGGTCCACCCGGTCGAGATCGCCTACAACATCGAGACCGCGGTCCGGGCCCTGGAGGCGCTCGACCGCCGGCCCGAGTTCGGCTTCAACTTCGATCCCAGCCACTTCGTCTGGCAGTCGATCGACCCGAGCCTGTTCGCGATCGAGCTGGGCGAGCGGATCTTCCACGTGCACGCCAAGGACACCGAGCTGGTGGCGCGCAACCTGGCCCGTTCCGGGGTCCTCTGCGGCGGCCCCTGGGACCGGCTCGACCGCGGCGTGCGCTTTCGCTGCCCCGGTTGGGGCGAGGTCGACTGGCGCCGGCTGATCACCGCGCTGGTGGAGGTGGGCTACGACGGCGCCCTCTCCTACGAGCACGAGGACCCGATTCTTTCCCCCCGCGACGGCGCCGAGAAGTGCATCCGCTACCTCGAGCCGTTGCTGATCAAGCGACCCCTGGACGACGACCAATAGGAGTGACGATGCACCTGTCAATGCACAACTGGATGCGGGCCGAGCCGCTGGAGGTCACCGTCCGGCGCCTCGCCCGCTACGGATACGAGAGCATCGAGATCAGCGGCGAGCCCGACCAGTACGACACCGCCGAGGTCTCGCGCATCCTCAAGGAGAACCGGATCCGCTGCTGGGGAGCGGTGACCCTGATGCTCGACGGCCGCAGCCTGGTCGCCGGCGAGGAGTCGGCCCGCGAGGAGTCGGTGCGGTACGTGAAGGACTGCGTGACGATGGTCAAGGAGCTCGACGGCCACGAGATGACGATCGTCCCCGGCGAGGTCGGCGTCGTCGTCCCCGCCAGCACCCCCGAGGTCGAGTGGGGCTGGGCGGTCGAAGGCATGAAGGAGATCTACGACCATGCCCAGCAAGCCGGCGTGCGGCTCGCGGTCGAGCCGCTCAACCGCTTCGAGACCTACTTCGTCAGCCGCGCCGACCAGGCGCTGGCGCTGGCCGAGGCGACCGGTCCCGAGTGCGGCGTCTGCCTCGACGCGTTCCACCTCAACATCGAGGACGCCGATCCGTTCCAGGCGATCCTCGACGTCGGCGACCGGCTCGTCGACTTCCACGTCGCCGACACCAACCGGCTCGCCTGCGGGATGGGTCACTGGGACTGGGCGCGGGTGGTCGAGACCCTGAAGCAGGCCGGCTACGACGGCGCCCTGACCGTCGAGTTCGTGGCCCCGATCGACCGCACCCCGGCCAACCCGTTCCCGGACGCGCTGGAGACCGAACCGGTCGACATCAGCGAGGAGCAGCGCAAGTTCATCGAGGACCACGGCTCCGACCTGCTCAGCGAGGCCTTCTACGACAGCCTCGTCGCGAAGACCGCCGAGACCATCCTGCCCCTGATCGGCCGCTCCTGATGGCGGCCGATCCGACCGCGGGCTTCCCCTCGCACGACCTCGCCGACCTGACGTTCGTCGAGATCGAGAGCTACCTCGGCGCCCGCGACCTGATCCTGGTCCCGATCGCCAGCACCGAGCAGCATGGACCGCACCTGCCGCTCTCGACCGACACGATCACGGCGACCGAGATCGCCAGCCGCGTCGCCGAGCAAGCCGGGGTCCTGCGCACGCCCACCGTGTGGACGGGGTACTCGCCCCAGCACATGCACGAGCCGGGGCGCGGGCGCGGCACGATCACGCTGCGCAGCTCGACCTTCCTGGCGCTGATCGAGGACGTCGGCCGGAGCCTGATCCACCACGGGTTCAACCGCCTGGTCTTCATCAACGGCCACGGCTCCAACGTCAAAGTGCTGGACCCGGTGCTGCGCGAGCTGCGCTACTCCACCGGCGCCCTGGTGGCGCTGGTCAAGCCGTACGCCGAGCGCTACATGGGCCTGGTCGACGACCTGATGGAGAACCCGCCCGAGGAGACGCCGGGCTGGCACGCCAGCGAGCTGGAGACCTCCCAGGACCTGGCCTCCCGGCCCGACCTCGTGCACATGGACCGCGCCGCCGACACCCGAGCCCACATCCCCGAGTTCCTGCCCGAGGCCTTCCGCAAGCAGGACGGCGCCCCCGACGTCGAGTTCGAGGGCTACACCTATTTCACGTTCCCGATGGACCATCACGAGTTCGTCGAGAGCGGCGTGATCGGCAACCCCCTCCGCGCCAGCGCGGAGAAGGGAGAGGAGGCGCTGCGGCGCTACTCCGACCACGTCGCCCGGGGCGTGACGGAACTGCTCTCGGTTCCCGTCGACGTGCACGCCCGAGAGTTCGTCAACCGCGCTCTCTGAGCGCCGCCCAGCAGCAAGGAGAAACCATGCCGAAGTTCGCGATGGGGATTTGGACGTTCATCTTCCCCCCTTATGAAGACAAGCCCGAGAGCGAGGACTCGGTCCTCGACCGCGCCGCCTCGCTCGGCTTCGACGGCGTCGAGGTCGCCTGGTACCCACCCCACACCACCGTCGCCGAGCTCGCCACCGCCGAGCAGCAGGCCGCCTACCGCGAGAAGTTCAGCAGTCGCAACCTCGGCCTGGCCGGGCTGGTCGCCAACTTCGACGGCGTCGACAGCATCGTCGCCAACGACGACAACGCCGCCTACCTGGCGGCGCTCGAGCGGCAGCTCGACCTCGCCAAGGCGGTCGGGATCGACCTCCTGCGGCTCGACATCACCGACGAGCCGGAGGTGATGGAGGGGCTCGACTACGACACCGCCTACGGGCGCGTCGTCGAGACCTGGCGCGCCGCCGCCCGGATGGCCGGCGACCGCGGCCTCCGCGTCGGCTGGGAGTTCGAGCCCGGCACGCCGTTCAACCGCGCCAGCGAGGTGCTGCGGATCGCCGGCGACGTCACCGACCCGGCCTTCGGGATCATCTACGACACCACCCAGGCCCACAACGTCTGCCTCGGCAAGAACCAGCTCGGCGAGCCCGAGGTCTTCGAGGGCGGCCAGGTCGAGCTGCTGCGCCGGCTCGCGGGCCGGATCAACCACGTTCACCTGATCGACTCCAACGGCTCCCTCTTCGAGGACCGTTTCAGCCGCCACATCCCCTTCGGCGAGGGGGACATCGAGTGGAGCGAGGTGATGCCGGCGCTCGTCGCCGCCAGCTCCGCGGCCGACGACTGGTGGACGATCGACGTCGCCTGGCTCGAGGACTCCTGGGACGTCTTCGAAGCCGGACTCCCGTTCGTGCGCGATCTCGCCACGCGCTACGCGCGTTGAGCGCGGCCGGCGGGCGGCGCCGGGAGGGCGCCGCCCGGGGCCGCCCCACGACCGGCCTGCTGGCGCTGCTCGCCGGGGCCGCCGGCCTCGGCGCCGGGGCGATCGCGATCCGTGCTGCCTACCGGCATGACGCCGACCCGTCGTCGCTGGTGGCGGTGCGGATGGGACTGGCCGGCGTCCCCTTCGCGCTGCTGCTGCCCTGGCAGCTGCTCCGCGCCACCTCCCCCCTGCCCTGGCGCGGCCTCGGGCTCGCCTTCTGCGCCGGCCTCGCCCTGTCGGTCGGTGCCCGCTGCGAGCTGGAGGGCCTGCAGCGTCTGCCGGCGGCGATCCTGATCCTGCTGCTGTTCGCCGCCCCCGTCTGGGTGGTCCTGATCGAGCGCGTGGTCTGGAGCCGGCGCCCGCAACCGATAGTCCTGGCCGCGATCGCCGCCACCGTGGTCGGGCTGGTGACGATGGTCGCGCCCTGGAGCGGCGGCCTGAACTTCGTCGGCGTGGCCTTCGGGCTGGCGGGGTCGCTGGCGCTTGCCGCGTTCTTCGTCCTCCTCGATCGCAGCCAGGCGACGCTGACGACCACGCTGGCGGTGAGCGTGGCGCTGGTCGTTGCCGGAGCCGGCGCGGTCCTCGCCCACCCGGGTGGCGTGAGCTCCTCCCTCGGCGATCCGGCGGTCCGGCCCTACGCGCTGGCGGTCGCGGCGGCCACGGCCGGCTGGGGGCTGCTGGCCGCGGTCGGGCTGCGCGAGACCGACGCCACCACGGCGACGATCGTCGGCGCCGCCGAGCCGGTCTTCGTCGCCCTCTTCGCCTTCCTCCTGCTCGGCGAAACGCTGGCGCCCCGGGAGCTTGCCGGCGGCGCCGTGGTGATCGCCGGGATCCTTCTCGCCGCCCTGGGCCCGCTCTGGGCCGAGCGGCGGAAGGCGCCGGCGCCGCTCAGTCCGCCGGCCGTCCCGCCACCTCGAGGAACCGCTCGACGACGCGATCGGCGAACGCTGCGTCGTTGACCGCCGCCTCGACGCGCTCGAAGCCGACCTGGGGGGGCAGCCCCTGCTCGAGCGCGTCGAGGAAGGCGGCGTCGACCTCGGGGTCCCAGAGCGCCCCGCCCTCGACGTCGACCAGGGAGAACCCGCGCGTCGGCGCCACCACGGCGACCGGGCCTCGCGCCTCGGCCAGCCGGCTCGCGACCTCGGCCCCGAGCCCGGCGGACTCCTCCGCCGTGAGCCGGACCAGCGTCGCAGTCGGGTTGTGGAAGTAGGTCTTGCGGGCCAGGAAGCGCGCCGGCACGGTGTCCCTCGGCCCCTGGTTGAAGAAGTCGACGCAGCCGGGGACCACCACCTGCGGGATCCCCTCGCGGCCGGCGGCGCGCAGGCGGTCGGGACCGGTCGCGTGGATGCCGTCGTTGACCTCGTTGGCGAGCTCGGAGAGCGTGAAGTCGATCGTGGCCGCCAGCGCCCCTTCCTCGACCAGCCGCTCCATCGCCGGCCCGCCGACGCCGTTGGCGTGGAAGACGACCGGCTCCCAGCCCGCCGCCCGCAGCGGCGCCAGCATCCGCTCGACCGCCGGCGTGGTCTGGCCGAGCATCGTCACGCCGAGCCCGGCGCCCGCCGTCGTCGTCGCCGGCTGGCCGGCGTCGCGGGCCATCCCGGCGAGCGCCGCGGCGGCGTTGTCGAAGACGGCGCGCGAGATCGGGTTGAGGCCGATGATGTCGACGACCGAGTGCATGACCATGGTGTCGCTGGCGCCGACGAACGGCGCGAAGGTGCGGCGCCCGGAGGCGCTCGGGGAGACCAGCAACTTCGGCACGCCGACCGGCAGCGCCTGCATCGCGGCCGCTCCCAGCGCCGCTCCCTCGGCGCCGCCGAGGCAGAGGACTCCGCCGATCCGGCCCTCGCCCCAGAGCCGCAGCGCCTGCGCGCGCACTCCCGCGAGCATCCGCTCGACGGCGGCGCCGCGGCTGCCGGAGGCGCGCACCTCCTCCAGCGTGTGGCCGCCGGCCAGCGCCACCGCGGCGGCGTCGACGTCCGGCCGCACGCCGCGCGGCTCGCCGAGGATCCCCGCGTCCATCACCAGCGACGAGCAGCCGCAGGCGATGAGCCGCTCGCGGACGTAGGCGACCTCCTCGCCCTTGGTGTCGAGCGTGGCGATCAGCAGCACCGGCCGCCGGCCGCCGCTCATCCGATGCCGAGCTTGCCCGGGTTGAGGATGCCGTCGGGGTCGAGCGCCCGCTTGATCTTGCGCAGCGGCTCCAGCGCCGGCCCGTGCTGGCGGGCCATGTAGGGGGCGAGCTTCATCCCGACCCCGTGGTGGTCGTTCATCAGGCCGCCGGCGGAGAGGATCGCGTCGACCCCGGAAGCCCAGACCTCGTCGTGGAGCCGGTCGGGGTCCTGCCCGGTGTCGCGGATCGAGAAGCGGCCGTAGATCATCGTCCCCCACGGGTACCAGTGGCTGAGGTGGGACTTGAGCACGAGCCCGTCGTCGGCGAAACGCTCGGCGATCGCCTCCTGCATCGCTGCGTAGACGTCGAGGATCCGCTCGTAGGTGGCGACGGCCTCGATCGTCCCCCACATCTCCGGCAGCTGCGGTTGATGCGGCGGCTCGTAGAAGTCGTAGCGGTGGTTCCACCAGGTCTCGGCGACGGACCCGTCGATCTCCCTGGCGCCGCGCTCGGCAGCGATCGCGAGCAGCTCGCTCGCTTCGACCTCGGCGAGCGCCCGCCGCCCCTCGCAGCAGAGCATCGCGCAGACCCCGCCGAGCTCCTCGCCGACGACCGGCCCGAGCGACTCGCGCGTCGAGCGTTCGTCGTAGACGCGGACGACCGAGGGCCGCAGGCCCGCCGCGATCGCCGTCCGCACCGCGTCGATCGCGTCGGGCAGCGCCGGGAAGGCGACGGCCCGGAAGCAGCGCGCCTCCGGCAGCGGCACGACCTGCAGGGTCGCCCGCAGGACGAT
>CBIHMQ010000076.1:0-9207 GCA_966211075.1 uncultured bacterium | reverse complement strand
GGTCTCACCGACGTCGACGGCACCCTGGCCCCGATCGTCGCCCGGGCCGAGGACGCGGCGGTGCCGGCGGCGGCGCGCGAGGCGATGGCGAGGCTGGCGGGGCGCTACGGGTTGGTCGGCTGCATCTCCGGGCGGCAAGCGCTCGACGCGCGGCGGCTGGTCGGGCTCGAGGAGATCGCCTACGCCGGCAACCACGGCCTCGAACTGCTGCTGCCGGGCGATGCCGAGCCCCGTCCCGACCCTTCGATCGCGGGTCGCGAGGGCGACGCCGCCGCCTTCCTCGCCGGGCTCGACGCCGGCGCCGTGGCGGCGGCGGAGCTGCGTCCCGAGGACAAGGGGCCGATCCAGGCCCTGCACTGGCGCGGCGCCGCCAACGAGGCGGCCGCCGAGGGGCGCGCCCACGAGATCGCTGTCGAGGCGGGACACGCCGGGCTCGACGTGCGCTGGGGGCGCAAGGTGCTGGAGCTGCGGCCGGCCGGGGGCGGCGGCAAGGACGGCGCCGTCGCCTCGCTGCTGGCCAGCGACGGGGTCGAACGGGCGACCTACGCCGGCGACGACCGCACCGACCTCGACGCCTTCCGCCGCCTCCGCGAGCTCGACGAGGGCGGCGCGTTGGCGGCGGCGGTGTGCGTCGGCGTCGTCTCCGCGGAGGCGCCGCCGCAGCTGGCCGAGGAGTCGGACCTGACCGTGGAGGGCCCGGAGGGCTGGCTGGCGATCCTCGAGTGGCTGGCGGGGTAGCACCTTGCCCTACACCGACCTACTGCGCGTCACCGTCTTCATCACCGGCGCCGAGGCGACGGCGCTGGGCGCGATCACGGCGCTCGCGGCCGGCCGCGACGGCGACACCCGCACCGTGATCGTCGCCGCCGTGTGGTGGGCGGTCTCGGTGGCGATCGGGTTCTACCTCGGCCGACCCAAGCGCGCCGCCGACGACATGCGCAACGCCCTGGCGCGGGCCCGCACCGCCACCTCGCTGCCGCCGGAGAGTCCGGCTCGGATCGCGGCGGCCCGGCTCTGGCCGGTCGCGGTGACGGCGATCGCGGCCGGGGTCCTCGGTGTCTTCTTCCCCGGCGTCGCCGCGATCGGCGCCGGCTACGCCCTGATCGTCTCGCTCGCCTGGCACACCCGCGAGGCGGCGGTGCTGGCGATCGAGCAGCGCGACGGCACCAAGTTCTACGTGGTCCCCAACTCGGCCCTGCGGCCGATCGAGCTGGTGCGGGCGCCGGGCCTGCGCAGCGACCTCTTGCGGCTCGATGAAGGACGTTAATGTTTGATATCTAGTACATAGCGGCTTATATTGCTCGGTGTATGGAACATAAGGCTGCCCCACAGCAGGTACGACGCGCGCTCCGCGAGACCGGTGAGAACATCTCCGCCTGGCGCAAGCTGCGCGGCCTCACGCAGGCCCAGCTCGCCGACCGCGCGGGAATCGGCCGCAACACGCTCCATCGGCTGGAAAGCGGTGACGGCGGCGTCAGCTCCGAGAACCTGATGCGGGTCCTGCGGGCACTCGGGATCCTGACTCAGCTCTCAGGCGCGCTCGATCCGTACGAGTCCGACGTCGGGCGGCTGCGCTCCGAGCAGCGCCTTCCGACCCGTGTGCGGCCGCGGCGACTGCGGGCCGAGTAGCGGTGGCCGACCGCCACGTCGAGGTCTTCGTCGAGCTTGGCGGTGTGGACGTCCGGGCCGGCGATCTCTGGTCGCACCGGCGCCGGGGACGGGAATCGGCGACCTTCTCCTACGCGACCTCCTATCTGGAGCGATCGGACGCGTACGAGCTCGACCCCGCCCTTCCCCTCGTCGACGGCCAGCTGCAAACCGCCGCCGAGCAGGCGCTCTTCGGAGCCTTCACCGACTGCGCCCCCGACCGCTGGGGACGGACCTTGGTCAAACGGGCCGAGCGACGCCGGGTCGAAGCGGCGAACGAAACCGCCCGCAGCCTCGGCGAGATCGAGTACCTGCTGGGGGTCCGCGACGACATGCGGCAGGGCGCCCTCCGCTTCCGCGATCCCGAGTCCCGGGCGTTCCTGACAGAGGAGAGCTCCGGGGTCCCCCGCCTGATCGCTTTGCCGCGCCTCCTGGCGGCGTCCGAACGCGAGCAGCGCGGCGAGGTCAGGGACGCCGACCTGGAGGATCTCCTCAGGGGCGGCAGCTCCCTCGGCGGCGCCCGTCCCAAGGCTCACGTCGTCGATGACGACGGTCGCGCCGCCATCGCGAAGTTCCCCTCCCCCGCGGACGACTGGGACGTGATGCGCTGGGAGGCGGTGGCCCTCGCCCTCGCCCTCGAGGCCGGGATATCGGTGCCCCGCTCGCGGCTCCTCGATGTCGGCGGCAGGGCGGTCCTGTTGCTCCACCGGTTCGACCGCACGGCTACGGGGGACCGACTTGGTTACGTGAGCGCGATGACGATGCTCGAAGCCGAGGACGGGAGCCCCGGCAGCTACCTGGAGATCGCCGAGGCGATCGAAACCCGCTCCGCCGCGACCAGCGACGAGCTGGCTCAACTCTGGCGGCGAGTCGCGTTCTCGGTCCTGATCTCCAACACCGACGACCACCTGCGTAACCACGGCTTCCTGCGCGAGTCGACGGCGGGCTGGTCCCTGGCGCCGGCGTTCGATCTCAACCCGGAGCCGGGCCCTGGGTCAAAGCGGCTCAGCACGACGATCGGCTTCGGCGACGACGGCGCCCGGATCGACCTCCTGCTTGGCGTCGCCGCGGACTTCCGGCTAAACGCGGAGATGGCAGGGCGGATCCTGGGCGAGGTCGGGGCGGCTACGGCACGCTGGCGCGAGGTTGCTGCTGACCACGGCCTCGGGCCCCGGGCAATCGAGGAGATGGCGCCGGCCTTCGAACACGAGCAAGCCGAGTTGGTCTGGCGCCGAGCAACCCCTTGAACTCGCGCCTGCCGGGGGTGTTGGCGAGGGCCGCCGCGGTCACCCCGGCGCGGCGGGGGGTCGCCACGGCGTAGGCCATGTTGTCGAGGGTGTCGACGCCGTGGGCGTCGGTATTGAGGACGATCGAGACGCCGGCTTCGCGCGCGAGGCGGGCGTGGTGCTCGGAGAGGTCGCGGCGGTTGGGGTTGCCGTTGATCTCGATCATCGTGCCGGTCCGGGCCGCCGCCGCAGCGACCATCTCGACGTCGATCCCATAGGGCTCGCGGCGGCCGATCAGCCGCCCGGTCAGGTGGCCGATGCAGTCGACGTTGGGGTTCTCGATCGCCTCCAGGACCCGTCCCGTCATCTCCTTTTCGGAGATCGAGAAGGAGGTGTGAACCGAGGCGACGACCCAGTCGAGCGCTTCGACCAGGTCGTCGGGGTAGTCGAGGCCGCCGTCGAGGCCGATGTTGATCTCCGAGCCGGCGAGGAGGCGGAAGCCCTTGCTGTCCTTGCCCTGGCCCTCGTTCCACTCGCGGACCTCCTCGATCCGTTCCCAGAGCCGCTCGGCGGTGACGTGGTCGCCGAAGCCGTGGCTGGCCGAGTGGTCGGTGATCGCCAGATAGGCGTAGCCGCGCGCCCGCGCCGCCTCGGCCATCTCCTCGAGCGTGTTGCGGCCATCGGAGAGAGTCGTGTGGGAGTGCAGGTCGCCCCTGACGTCGGTCAGCTCGATCAGGTCCGGCAGCTCGCCGGTGCGCGCCGCCTTCAGCTCGCCGCGGTTCTCGCGCAGCTCCGGCTCGACGTAGGCGTAGCCGAGGCGTTCGTAGACGGCCGCCTCATCGGCGCAGAGCTCGACCTCGCCGCTCTCCGTCTCGGTGATGCCGTGCTCGGAGACCGAGAGGCCGCGGGCGACCGCTTCTTCGCGCAGCTGCACGTTGTGGGCCTTGGCGCCGGTGAAGTGCTGGAGGAGGTTGCCGAAGGCCGCCGGGGCGACGATCCGCAGGTCGACGGAGATGCCGTTGTGGGTCTGGGCGCGTACGCCGCTGGCGCTGGGGGTGCCGGCCGCGGCGATCAGCGGGTGGCTGGCGAGATGCTCGGCGAGCGCCGCCGGCTCCTCGGCGGTGGCGATGATGTCGATGTCCTTGCAGGTCTCGGCCCAGCGGCGGACCGAGCCGGCGACCTCGACCTTGTTGGCGGCCGGGTGCTCGCGGAGGGCGTCGGCGAGCTCGTGGGCGATCGGGCGGACCGCCGAGAGCAGCAGCCGGCCGGGGCCCTCGCCCGGCTCGCCGAGCCGCTCCAGGGACGCCAACACGTTTTCCTCCGCTTTCGGGCCGAGACCCTTGACGTCGCGGATCCTTTCGGCTTCGGCCGCCGCTTTGAGGTCCTCCATCGAGGCGATGCCGAGCTCGTCGAAGAGGCGGCGGGCGGTTTTGGAGCCGACGCCGGGGACGCGGGTGACCTCGATCAGCGTCGGCGGGAACTTCGCCTTCAGCTTCACCGCGGCGGGGATCTCGCCGGTCTCGAGCAGGGCGAGGATCTTTTCGGCGAGCGTCTTGCCGACGCCCGGGATCTCGGTGGCGCGGCCCTCGCGGGCCAGCTCGGCGACCGAGACCGGGCTCTCGCGGATCGCCTTGGCGGCGGTCCCGTAGGCGAGCACCCGGTATTTGACGGCGCCGTCGAGCTCGTAGAGCACCCCAAGCTCGTCGAGGGCGGCGGCGATCTCGGCGTTGGTCACGTC
Source organism: uncultured bacterium (assembly GCA_966211075.1). Classification (GTDB taxonomy): domain Bacteria; phylum Actinomycetota; class Thermoleophilia; order Solirubrobacterales; family 70-9; genus VAYN01. The sequence goes on along the minus strand of CBIHMQ010000076.1, from coordinate 4,596 downwards.
CGCAAACTTACCCGGGAGGCGGGCGCGTCTTGAAGCCGCGTTTCGGTTGCCGAAATAGCATCGGGCCGATGCGCGAGTCGACGAGGGGGCCGGCCTGGCTGATCCTGCCCACCTACAACGAGGCCGAGAACATCGAAGCCTTCGTCGCGGCGGTCCTCGAGAAGCTGCCGGGCTCGGCGCGGGTGCTGATCGTCGACGACGGCTCGCCGGACGGGACCGGCGCGATCGCCGACCGGCTCGCCGCCGGGCAGGAGCGCGTCGCGGTCCTGCACCGCGACCGCAAGGAAGGGATCGGCCCCGCCTACATCGCCGGCTTCCGGGAAGCCCTGGCGGCCGGCGCCGGCCTGGTCCTGGAGATGGACTCCGACTTCTCGCATGACCCCGCCTACCTGCCGCGGCTGCTGGAGGCTTCGGGGCGGGCCGACCTGGTGCTCGGCTCCCGGTACGTAGACGGCGGCGGCGTCAGCGACTGGGGGCCGCTGCGACGGGCGATCAGCCGCGGCGGCAGCGTCTACGCCCGGGCGGTGCTCGGCCTCGACGTCCAGGACCTGACCGGCGGCTTCAAGTGCTTCCGCCGCGAGGTCCTGGAGGCGATCGACCTCGACGCGGTCCAGGCCCGCGGTTACGGGTTCCAGGTCGAGATGACCTACCGGGCGGTGCGGCTCGGCTTCCGGGTCGTCGAGGTGCCGATTGTTTTCCGCGACCGCCGAGCGGGAAGCTCGAAGATGGACGGCGCTATCGTCGCCGAGGCGGCCTGGCGGGTGCCCTTGCTGCGCTGGCGCCATCGCGACCGTTCGAAAATGCCTTAAACCTGATCGGAAAAGCGCTATACTTTCTGAAGTATTGACCCAGCTAACCTCGATTTCGGGAGAGCGATAGCCAGTGACCGGGAAACTGACGGACGTAACCGACGCCAACTTCAAAGCTGAGGTCCTCGACGCCGACGGCCCGGTGCTCGTCGACTTCTGGGCCCCCTGGTGCGGTCCGTGCCGCGTCGTCCACCCGGTGCTCGAGGAGATCGACGCCGAGCGCGACGACCTCAAAATCGTCAGCATCAACGTCGACGAGAACCAGCAGACGGCGGCCAACTACGAGGTTCTCTCGATCCCGACGATGATCCTCTTCAAGGACGGCGCGATCGCCAAGAAAGTCGTCGGGGCGATGCCGAAGCGCCGCCTCGAGGCCGAGCTGGAGCCGGCGCTCGCGTAACGCGAGCGCCGCTTCGCCAAGAGCGATGCCGTTCGTAGAGGTCCACTGGTTCGAGGGCCGCAGCGACGAGCAGAAGGCGGAGATCGCCAAACGGATCCAGGAGGCACTGACCGAGGTGGCCGGCGCCTCCCCCGATCACTGCTGGGTGAAGTTCTCCGACTCCTCGAAGAGCGATTTCGTCATCGGCGAGACCTCTAGCTGAGGAGCGCCGCGGCGAGTGCCGCGAGGATGCCCGCAATGAGGGTGAGGTGCAGGGCGTAGAGGCGGCTGTTCATCGTGTCGAAGCGCGCCTCCATGCCTTCGAAGCGCTTGTCGACTTTGTCGAACTGTTTGTCGATCTTGTCGAACTGCCTATCGACTTGCTCGAAGCGCCTGTCGACCTCGTCGAAGCGCCAATCGACTTTGGCCTCGAGCTGATCGATCCGTTCGTCGGTGCGGCTCTTCTCCATGACAGACATTCAAGCACCGTAACTCTCTGTCTGCAATCGATCAAGGCAAGAAAGCGTCGGCTTGGCGACTTCTTTGCGCCGGAAGCGCAACCGCGAGGCTCAGACCAGGCCGGCCTTCTCGAGGCCCCGCTCGATGCCCGGGGCGAGGGTGCGGGCGAAGGTGGCGCTGAGGTGGCTGCGGTCGCGGTAGACGAGGGCGTTGCCGATCACCGCCCGGCAGATCTCGCCGGGGCAGATCTCGGAGGTGACGTCGACGAGGTGGGCGCCGGGGGCCCTCTCGGCGGCGCGGGCGTCGAATTCGTCGCCTTCGTCGCGGATCCGCTGGAAGCTGCAGGCGGGGAGGTTCTGGAGCTGGCGTGAGACGCAGCTGGGCACGTCGGTGCCGGCTTTGGGCGGGTCCTTGAGGACGGCGGTGCGCAGACCGGCGCGGTCGAAGCGATCCAGGGTGGCCAGGTAGCCCTCCTCGAGGGCCCTTGCCCGGTCGGTCCCGCTCAGTTCCTCGCCGTCGTCGTCCAGCGGGGTGTAGTCGGTGGCGCTGCTGACCAGCACCGTCGCCGAGCTGCCGGCGGCTTCGATCTGACGCAGCGAGTCCTGCCGCCAGGCCTCGCACTCGGTGTACTCGCGGCCGCTGGTTTCGCTGCGGACGGCGACCTCGGCGGGGGTGCATTCGGACTTGGTCAGGGCGACCAGCCTCCAGTCGTGGGCGCTGGCGATCTTGCGGATCGCCGGGAAGTACTGCATGGCGTGGGAGTCGCCGAAGAGGAAGACGGTTCGCTCCGAGTCGGGGTCGCCGTAGACGCAGGGCTGGGCGACGGTGCTGCCGAGCCCGGCCAGGCAGCCATCTTCGTACATCTGCGAGCGGTCCTCGCGGGCGCGCAGCGGGTTCGGCCGGACCGCGTCGGCGGTCTGCTGGGGGAGCGGCTGCCGGTCAAGGGCGAGAGCGCCGGGGACGTCGCCGATCGGCGCCGTCCGCAGGCTCGGCTGCAGTGAGGAGAGCAGGACGCCGCCGAGCGCCGCCGCCGCCACGCAGCCGAGACCGAGCGCCAGGGCCGGGCGAGGCAGGGCGAGGCCGCGGGCGTGGCGGACCGGGTTCTCGAGCAGGTGGTGGGAAGCAACCGCGGGGAGCAGCGAGACGGCGATCGCGGCGAGGCCGGCGAGCGGGCTCAACGCTCCCCAGAGCCCCACCGCGAAGACGACGACCGGCCAGTGCCAGAGATACCAGGAGTAGGAGATGCGGCCGACGTAGCGGACCGGCGCCAGCGAGAGCAGGCGGGCGGGAGCCGCGCGGCCTCCGGGCGCGGTGCCGGCGAGGATCAGGGCGGCGACGCCGAGGGTCGGGACCAGCGCCGCCAGGCCCGGGAAGGCGGTCCGCTCGTCGAAGGCGAAGGCGGCGATCACGACCCCGGCGAGGCCGGCCCAGCCGAGCGCGGCGGCGGCCGCGCCGCGCAGGCGGGTGGCGCCCAGCAGCGCCAGGACGGCGCCGAGGGCGAGCTCCCAGGCGCGACCGAAGGTCGAGAAGTAGGCGGCCTTGGGCTCGCTGCCGGTCAGGTAGACGCCGTAGGCGAGCGAGGCGATCCCAACCGCGGCGACCGCGACCCAGATGGCGCGGCGGGGCGAGACGGCGCGGCGGCCGGCCAGCCAGCCGACCCCGCCCAGCAGCAGCGGCCAGACGAGGTAGAACTGCTCCTCGATCGCCAGCGACCAGAGGTGCTGGACGGGGCTCGGTTCCAGCCCCTGGGAGAAGTAGTCGACCGACTGGGCCGCGAAGTGCCAGTTGGCGACGTAGAGGGACGAGCTGACCACGTCGCCCGAAACTTCCTCGCCGCGGACCGGCGAGAGCAGCAGCAGCGAGAGCCCGACGACGACGAGCAGGACGAGGACCAGCACCGGCAGCAGCCGCCGGGCACGGCGGGCGTAGAAGTCGACCAGGGAGATGCCGCCGCTCCGCTCCAGCTCGCGCAGCAGCAGGCCGGTGATCAGGAAACCGGAGATGACGAAGAAGACGTCGACGCCGACGTAGCCGCCGGCCATGAACGGCAGACCGGCATGGCAGAGCAGGACCGCGGCGATCGCGACGGCCCGGAGGCCCTCGACGTCCGGCCGAAAGCCGCGAGAGCTTGACTGCCGGTCGGACGGCATCGGGAAGACTCTAGAGAGGCGGCTTGCCCGGCCCTTCGGCACGCGCCGCCAGCCAGGCGAAGGCGCCCTCGAGCAGCCGCGGGCGGAGCCGCTCGGTGGCGTGGCCGCCGGCGGCAAGCCAGAGGTGGACGCGGGGGAACTTGGCCGCGAACTCCGCGTTCATCGTCGCCGGGACGACGGCGTCGGCGCGGCCCTGGAGGACGAGCAGCGGGCGGCGGGCCGGCCGGCGCACCGGCGAGAGGCGGCGACGGGCCGTTTCGTCGGCGCCGATCGCCTCGTAGAAGTCGGGACCGTAGGTGGCGAGCGGCCACTCCCAGCCGACCAGATCGGAGACCGGCGCCTTGGCGACGGCGGCGCGGACCAGCCCGTCGCCGGCGAGGATCGCCGCGAGCGTGCCGCCCGCCGAGGTCCCGTAGGCGTAGAGGCGCCCGCGGAAGCGTTCGCCGAGCCGCCGCGCTTCGGCGCGGGCGGCGAGGACGGCGGCGGGCAGGTCGCCCAGCGGGTAGGCGAGGTAGTGCGGGACGAAACCGGCCGCTTCGGCCGGCCCGCGGGTGAGGGCTTCGAAGCTGGGGTCGTCGTAGAGGAAAGAGCCGCCGTGGATCAGCAACAGGTGCGAGGCGAGGGGCTGGGACGGCTCGACCGTCGAGGGCGGTTCCGCGGCAGCCCGAGGCGCCAACAGCAACGAGAGCAGCAGGAGCGCCGCGAGAGCGACGCCGTCAGGACGGAATGCGAGCTTCGGTCCGATAGACCCCAACAACTCCCCAGCGGCGTCGAGGTTTCGGCGGCACCGAGCTAGGAG
>CBIHMQ010000075.1:0-9213 GCA_966211075.1 uncultured bacterium | reverse complement strand
CGCCGGCGTCCGCCTCGTCGAGGGCGCCGGGCGCGAGGACGCGCCGCGGATCGTCGCCGAGCTGGTCGCCGCCGGGGAGCGCGTCTACCGGGTCGAGGTCCGGCACAGCTCGCTCGAAGAGGTCTACCTGGAGGCGGTCGGAGGGGAGACCGGGTGAGCCCCTCGCCGCTCAACTCGGCGCTGACCGTCGTCGCCCACTCGGTCCGGGAAGGCGTGCGGCGGCGTGTCTTCCTCGCCGTGGTCGCGCTTACCGTCGCCTTCCTGGCTCTCTATGGGCTCGGCGCCCACTTCGTCTTCCGCGACGCCCGCGAATTCGCCGGCGGCGAACAGGGCATCCTCGACCCGCACGCCTTCGCGGGGGCGACGATCTTCGGCCTGGCGATGTTCGCGACGCTCTTCCTCGGCGCCGTCCTCGCCGTCTTCCTGACCCTGGGCGCCGTCCGCGGCGACGCCGAGAGCGGCCTGCTGCAGCCGTTGGTGGTGCGGCCGATCGGACGGACGACGATGCTGGTGGCTCGCTTCGCCGGCGCCGCCGGGCTGTCCGGCGCTTACGTGGTGATCGTTTACTTAACCGCGGCGGCGCTCACCGCGGCGATCGGCGACTGGTCGCCGGACCACCTCCTCGGCCCGGCTCTCGGCCTCGCCCTCGGCGTCGCGATCATCGCCGCGATCTCGTTGCTGCTCTCCGTCCTACTGCCGGTGACGGCGCAGGGGATCGTCGTCTTCATGGTCTTCGGGGCCGGCCTCACCGCCGGGCTGCTGGCCCAGATCGGCAACGCGATCGACTCCGACTCGCTGCACACGATCGGCCGCGTCGCCAGCTGGGCGCTGCCCTTCGAGGGCCTCTACGCGGCCGGTCTGCACGGGCTGATCTCGGAGACCTCCGGCCTCACCGGCGTCGTCCTCCAGCTCGGCCCGTTCGGCGGCTCCGAGGCCGCGGCCCCGGGCCTGATCGCCTGGGCGTTCGTCTACATGCTCGGCGTGCTGGCGCTGGCCGCTTTCGCCTTCTCGCGGCGCGACCTCTAGAGCTCGGGAGCGAGCGCGGCCGGCCCGAGCTGGTCGGGGCGCGTGTAGCCGCAGAGGGCCATCGTCAGGTCGAACTCGCCGAGGACCATCTTCAGGACCGCTTCGACGCCGGCCTGGCCGCCGAGGGCGAGGCCCCAGACGTAGGGGCGGCCGAGGCAGACCGCATCCGCCCCGAGGGCGAGCGCCTTAAGCACGTCGGTGCCGCCGCGGACGCCGCTGTCGAAGAGGATCGCCAGCTCGTCGCCGACGGCCTCGGCGATCGGCGGCAGGGCGTCGAGCGAGGCGATCGCGCCGTCGACCTGGCGGCCGCCGTGGTTGGAGACGACGATCCCGTCGACCCCGCGGGCCACCGCCTCGCGGGCGTCGTCGACGTGCTGGATGCCCTTGACGAGGATCGGCAGCGAGGTCTGCTCGCGCAGCCAGGCGAGGTCGTCCCAGCTCAACGAGGGGTGGGCCTGGACGCCGAGGAAGTGGCCGGTGGCGGCGCCCTGGTCCTCCTCGGGGGTCTGCTCCAGCGCCGCCCGGAAGACCGGGTCCTGGAAGTAGTTGGCGACGCCCATGCCGTTGAGGAACGGCAGCCACGCCTGCTGCAGGTCGCGCGGCTTCCAGCCGGGGATGAAGGTGTCGACGGTGAGGACGATCGCGCCGTAGCCGGCCGCCTCGGCGCGGCCGACGAAGCTGGCGGCCAGCTCGCGGTCGTTGGGCCAGTAGAGCTGGAACCAGCGCGGCGCCTCCGGGCCGCCGGCCGCGGCGATCTCCTCCATCGTGAAGTGGGAGTTGGTGCTGGCGATCATCGGCACGCCGACCGCCGCGGCGGCGCGGGCGGTCGCCAGCTCGCCGTCGGGGTCGAGGATCGCCTGGACGCCGATCGGCGCCAGCAGCAACGGCGCCGGCATCGCCGTCCCCAGCACGGTGGTGGAGAGGTCGCGCTCGGCGACGTCGCGGAGCATCCGCGGCACCGTCCGCCAGCGCCGGAAGGCCGCGGCGTTGGCCCGGATCGTGTCCTCGCTGCCGGCCCCGGCGCCGACGTAGTTGGCCGCTTTCGGCTCCATCGCCGCGATCGCGGTCTGCTCGAGCTCGGCCACGGAGACCGGCACGACCGGCGTCTGGCCGCCGAGGCCGAGCATGTAGATCTCGCGGTAGTGGTCGGCGAACTGGGCCACGGCGAAGCGAAGGCTATTGGAAGAAATTGCCTTTGGAACAAATTGGCCCTCTCCATAGAACACATCGAACAAGTGATGATCTTTTGACTTATCTGGAAGTTCTCGGCTGAGGCTCAGGGTCATGAATGCCAACGCAGCACCCCAAGCGAAGTCAGGTTTTCGGTTCGGCGTCTCGTTGAGCCTCCTCACGGCGGTGGTCGGTCTGCTCACGGGGCTGGTCCTCGTCGGACCGGCGACCGCCGCCTCACCGGTCAAGAATGGCCAGGTTCGCGCCTGTTACAAGGTCAAGGGCAAGCCCAAGGGAGCGATGCGGGCCGTCAAGGGCAAGCGCTGCAGGCGCGGCGAGCGCCGCCTCACCTGGAGCGTCGTCGGGCCCGCCGGCGCCGCGGGCGCGGCCGGGTCTCAGGGGTCCACCGGCTCCCAGGGGCCGCAGGGCGCGCCAGGCGTCAAGGGCAATCCCGGCACGGCCGGAACGGCCGGCGGCTCCGGCGCCGGCACCTCCCTGACCAACCTGGAAACCAAAGTCGCCTCGCTGTCCCTGGAAGTCAAGACCCTGGAAGACCTGCTCGAAGGGGTGAGCGGCGGCGACCTCTCCGGGCTGCTGGCAAAACTCAACGGCATCAGCGCGACGCAGCTGAACGAAGCTGTCGGAGCGGTTCCGACGGTCGATTCCCTGGTTCCGAAAGTGAGCGACCTGGAAGGCCTGCTCAACGGCGTCGACAGCGGCGACCTCTCCGGCGCCCTCGGCAAACTCGACGGCGTCAGCGGCGAAGACCTCGAAGACGTGGTCACCGGCCTGCCGACGCTGCAGTCGACCGTCTCGGGTCTCAGCACCACGGTCACCGGGCTCTGCGACCAGGCGAAAGAGCTGAACGAACAGACCGGCCTGCTCGGCGCGGCCTTCGGCGAGATTGAAGTCCTCAGCGGGCTCGTCACGCTCGGCCTGCCGACCGTCGACGACCTGGATCCCTTTGCCTGCACGCCCTGACCGGGGCGGTCAGCCGGCGCGGCCCGTCACCCACGGGGTGGCGGGGCCGCCGCCGTTCTGAGCCCTCCTAGACTCCCGCGGGTGATCGACTCGCACACGCACCTCTTCCTCTGCGACGGGGACGAGGCCGAGGTCGTCGCCGCCGCGGGGGAGGCCGGGGTGGAGCGGATGCTCAACGTCGGCATGGACGAGGAGACCAACCCTGTCGCGATCGCCGGAGCCGAGCGCCACGAGGCGGTCTTCGCCGCGGTCGGGCGCCATCCCAACGAGGCGACCGGGTTCGACGACGCCGCGGCGGCGGAGCTCGCCCGCCTCGCCGGGCACGAGAAGGTGCGGGCGATCGGCGAGACCGGGATCGACTACTACCGCGATGGCGCCCCGGCCGCCGACCAGCGACGCGCCTTCGCGGCCCAGATCGAGATCGCCCGCGATCTCGATCTGCCGATCGTGATCCACGGTCGCGACCCCGAGGGCGGCACCGAGGCGACCGACGAGATCTTCGCGACGCTCGACGAGCGTGCCCAGGACTGCCGGGTGATCCTGCACTGCTTCTCGGCCCCGCACCGGGTAGCCGACGCGGCCGCCCGCGGCTGGTACTGCTCGTTCGCCGGCAACGTCACCTACCCGCGCTCCGAGGAGCTGCGCGAGGCCGCCGCCCAGGTCCCCGAGGGGCTGCTCCTGGTCGAGACCGATGCGCCGTACCTGAGCCCCCAGGCGATGCGCGGCAAGCGCAACCGGCCCGCCAACGTCGTCGCCACCGCCAGGCTCGTCGCCGAGACCCGCGGCGTCTCCTACGAGCATCTCGAGCGCGTCGTCGAGGCCAACGCCCGCGACCTGTTCCGCTGGTAGCCGCGGTGGTCCGGCTCGGCCAGAACTTCCTCGCCGATCCCAACCTGCTGGCGGCGATCGTCCGCGACGCCGAGCTGGACCCGGCCGACGTCGTGCTCGAGGTCGGCGCGGGGGAGGGGGTGCTGACCGAGCGGCTCGCCGCCACCGCGGCGCACGTCCACGTGATCGAGATCGACCGCGGCCTGGAGCCGGGGCTGGCGGGCGTGCTGGCACTCGGCAACGTCGAGCTGCACTGGGGCGACGCGGTCAAGGTCGACCTGGCGGCGCTGGCGCCGACCCCCACCGCGATGGTCGCCAACCTCCCCTACTCGGTGGCGACCCCGGTGATCCTCCGCACCGTCGAGGAGCTGCCCTCTCTGCGGAGCTGGACGGTGATGGTCCAGCGCGAGATCGCCGAGCGCCTGCGGTCCGCGCCGGGCAACCGCGTCTACGGCGCTCCCAGCGTGATGCTCCAGCTCGCCTGCGAGGTCGAGATCCTGCGCACCGTCGACCCCGCCGTGTTCCGGCCGCGGCCGCGGGTCGAGTCGGCGATTCTGCGGCTGCGCCGGACCGGGACGGCGGCCGACGCCGAGACGCGCGAGCTGGTCAGGGCCGCCTTCGCCCACCGCCGCAAGGCGCTGGCACGGTCGCTGGAGCACGTCCGTCCCGGCTCGCGCGGCGCGGTCCGCGCCGCCCTCGCCGCCCTCGGCCTGCCCGAAGACGCCCGCGCCGAGGCGCTGGCGCCAAGCGATTTCGCCGCCCTCGCCGCCCAGTTGCGGCAAGATCGCTGACCCAGCGCCCCCCTCGATGCTCCTCCACGCCCCCGCCAAGCTCAACCTCTGCCTCTACCTCGGGCCCTGCCGCGAGGACGGGCTGCACGAGCTCTGCTCGCTGTTCGAGCCGCTCGCCCTCGCCGACCTCCTCACCGTCACCCCGGCCGAGCGCGACGAGGTCGTCTGCGCCGGCGTCGACGGCGAGAACCTGGCGGCGCGGGCGCTGGCGGCGCTGCGCGAGCGGGGCTGGCAACGGGAACCGCTGCGGGTCGAGATCGAGAAGCGGACGCCGATCGCCGCCGGGCTCGGCGGTGGCAGCGCCGACGCGGCGGCGGTGCTGCGGCTTGCCGCCGGCGAGGTCGGGGATCTGACCGGGCTGGCCGCCGAACTGGGGGCTGACGTGCCATCGCAGCTGCGGCCGGCGCTGGCGTTGGTGCGCGGCGCCGGCGAGCTGGTCGAGCCGCTGCCGGAGCCGGCGCCGCACGCCGCGGTCCTGCTCCCCGACGGCGGTGGGCTCGGCACCGCCGAGGCCTTCCGCGCCGCCGATCGGCTCGGGCTCGGCCGCCCGGCCGAGGAGCTGGAGGAGCTGGCGGTGGAGCTGCGTCGGGTCGCCGGAGCCGGGGGCTCGCTGCTCGCCTACCCGGAGCTGCTGGTCAACGACCTCGAGCCGGCCGCCCGCTCGCTGCGCCCGGCGATCGGGAACGCCCTAGATGCCCTGCGCGACGCCGGCGCCCCCGTGGCCCTGTTGAGCGGCTCCGGCCCGACCGCGGTCGGGCTCTTCGCCGACCTCGGGTCGGCCCGCGCGGCGGCGGCGCGGCTCGACCGCGACGACGCGATCGTCTGTGCGGCGGGAGTGGCGCCGTGAAGCTGCCGGGCGAGGGCGGCGGCAGCCGCAAGAAACTGCTCCTGCTCCCGCTCGCGGCCGCGATCGCCGCCGGCTACTACTTCGTCAGCCAGGAACTGGGGCACATCGACCTGCAGGGCCTGCTCGAAGACATCTCCGAAATCCTCGGCGCCTGGACCTACCTGCTGGTCGGCTTCTTCGCCTTCGCGGAGACCGGTGCCTTCATCGGCCTGGTGGTGCCGGGCGAGACGGTGATGCTGCTCGGCGGCGCCGTCGCCGGCCAGGGCGCGATCGACGTCTACCTGCTGATCGCGATTGCCTGGTTCGCCGCCTGGCTCGGCGACACGACCAGCTTCTTCCTCGGCCGCCGCCTCGGCCGCGGTTTCGTCCTCAAACACGGCCCCCGGGTCGGGATCAGCCACGAGCGCTTCGAGAAGGTAGAGGACTACTTCGGCCGCCACGGTGGCAAGACGATCTTCATCGGCCGCTGGATCAGCCTCGTCCGCGCTCTCGCCCCGTTCATCGCCGGCAGCTCGGGCATGCGGTACCGCGGCTTCGTCCCCTACAGCATCCTCGGCACCGGGCTCTGGGCCAGTGCCCACATCCTCATCGGCTACCTCTTCTCGCGCAGCGTCGAGAGCGCCGCCGAGTACGCCGGCAAAGGCGCTTTCCTGCTCGGGACGACGATCGTCGTCGTGGTCGGGATCGTCTTCCTGGTCCGCTTCTTCCGGGCCGAGGAAAACCGGCGCGAGGCGGTGCGCTGGCTCGACGAGCACGCGGCGACGCGCTGGCTGCCCGCGCTCGGCCGCCGCTACCGGCCGCAGCTGCGATTTCTCTGGAACCGCGTCACCCCGGGCGGGACCTTCGGCCTCGAGTTCACCTCGCTGCTGGCGGCTCTCTCGGTCGCCCTCTTCGTGCTGATCGCCTACGCGGTCCTGGTCGGGCGCGAACCGGGCCCGACGCCCGGGGACGTCACCGCCGCCGACGTCGCCGAAAGCCTCCGCGTCGCCTGGCTGACCAGCGTCGCCAAGGTCGTCACCTTCCTCGGCTCCGGTCCCCTCGTCGCTCTGCTGACGATCGCCTGCGCGGCGGCGCTCGCCGTCCGCCGCCGCTGGACCGAGTTCGGGGTACTGGTGGTCGGGTCGGCGCTGATCAGCCTCGGCATCTGGGAGCTGAAGGCGGCGATCGACCGGCCGCGGCCAGGCGAAGGCCTGATCGGCGTCCAGGGCTCCTCCTACCCGAGCGGCCATGCCGCCCACTCGGTCTTCTACCTCTGGCTGGCGCTGACGATCGTGCTGCGGCTGCGGCCGGGGATGGCCCGGGCAACCGCGGTCGTGACGGCGGGCCTGGCGCTGACGGTTTTGATCGGCCTCTCGCGCGTCTACCTCGACGTCCATTACCTCAGCGACGTCAACGGCGGCTGGGCGCTGGGCGTCGCCTGCTTCTCCCTCTGCGCCCTGGTCGGGCTGGTCATCTCCCAATTGCGCCAGAATTCCCGTCGGTGACCCTCCTCGCGCTGACCAAAATCGGCAGCCAGTACTGGCTCTACGCGATCGCCGGGGCGGTCTGCCTGGTCGCCTTCGTGTCCCTGATCCTGGTCCCGGCGTTGAGCTCGCACGGGCGGATCTGGGAGAAGGCCGCGGCCGGATTCCTCTCGCTGTTCGTGCTGGCGGTCCTGGTCGCGGTCGGGGTCGGGGTCGGGATGATCGTCGTCTACTACTTCAACGACATCTCCGATTTCGTCAACGGCGTCTAGCGCCGTCAGCGCCGGCGGCGGGGATAATGGGCCGATGCCGGCAAGCTCGAAAGGGTCGGAAAGCCCTGCAAAAGCAGGTGTTTCGGAGCTGCTCGCGGCGCTCTCGGATGCGGTCGAGTCGGGCGCGGGGCTGCCCGCGGTGGCGCGGGCGGCGGCGCGCCTGCTCGACGCCAGCGTCGCCCTGATCGACCGCTCCAGCGCCGTCCTCGCCGTCGCCGGCGCCTCGCCGGACCAGGAGCGAAAGCTGCTCTCCGGCGGCGAGGGGGTGACCGCGGTCGAGCTGCGCGTCGCCGACAACGCCGTCGGCGAGCTGCGCTACCGAGCCAAGAGCCCGCCCGACCTGGCGATCGCCCGGATGGTGACGACGCTGCTGGCCCTGGAGCTGGAGCGCTCGCGCTCGCCGGAGTGGGAGAGCGAGGAGGTCGCCGGCGCCTTCGTCGCCGCCGTGCTCGGCCGCGATGTGACCGACCGCGGCGACATCGTCGCCCGCGCCGCCGAGGTCGGCGCCGACCTCGATCGCGGCGCCGGCGTCCTGGTCCTGCGGGCGGCGCCGCGCTCGGCCCAGACGGGGGAGTGGCGGGGCCGCGTCCTCACCCTGGCGCTGCGGGCGCTGCGCTCGCTGGCCCCCGGTGCGCTGGCGGCGACCGAGGACGGGGAGGCGGCGGTGGAGATCGCCGTGATCGTCCCCGCGGAGGCCGACGTGCGGCTCGCCCGCGCCGCCGCCGGGCTGGTCCGCGAGCTCGACGACGGCCTCCCCGGGTTCCACCTCACCACCGGCCGCAGCCGCCGCTGCGCCGACCCGGTCGACCTCTACCGGGCCGGCAACGAGGCCCGGCTGGCGGTCAACGTCGGCGAGGCCGAGGGCCGCTCCCTGCTCGCCTTCGAGGACACCGGCGCCTACCGCCTGCTGCTGCCGGCGATGAGCGAGGACCCCGGTGAGCTGCAGCGCTTCTCCGCGGCGACGATCCAGCCGCTCTCCGACTACGACGACCAGTACGAGACCGAGCTGGTGGCGACCGTCGAGGCCTACCTCGACAACGACGGCAACGTCGCCGCCACCGCCAAACAGCTCTTCACCCACCGCCACACGATTCGCTACCGCCTCGAGCGCGTCAAGGAGCTCTGCGGCCACGACGTCTCCGCCACCGAGGGCCGCGAGAAGCTCGGCCTCGGCCTCAAGGCAATGCGCGTCCTCGGCATCGCCTCCCCCCGCGGCCCGGCCATGGAGCCCGGCGCCAAAGCCGGCAAGGTCCCGCGCGGCGCCACGGAGGAGTAGCGCCGCCTAAGCTTTCCCCTGGTTACTGGGGAGTCGGCTAATGGCAAGCCCCTGGCCTTTGGAGCCAGTTATCCCGGTTCGAGTCCGGGCTCCCCAGCTCGCGTGATGCGTTTGCCCTCAATAGAGAGGCAAACGCAGCGCGCGTCGTCCGCCGCAGCACTTACGGTTCGAACCATGGAGTACGGAGGAGCGGCGATGGATCAGGAGGTGCGCGAGGGGCTTGGGCGCGGCTGGAAGGTGCTGATGGGGGTCGGGATCGCGGCGATCGTGGTCGGCTGCATCGCGATCCTGGTGCCGGCCGTGGCCGCCGTTGGGACGGCGATCTTCATCGGCTGGATCCTGCTCGTCGTCGGCGGTTTCATGATCGCCGCGGCCTTCTCGGCCCACTCGGTCGGGTCCGTCGTCTGGCGGCTGCTCTGGGCGGTGCTGACCGTGATCGTCGGCGTCTGGCTGATCGTCGAACCGCACAACGGGACGCTGACGCTGACCCTGGTCCTGGGGATTTATTTCCTGCTGATGGGAACCACCCGGATCACGGTCGCTTTCCTCGGCCGCGGCC
>CBIHMQ010000074.1:0-9228 GCA_966211075.1 uncultured bacterium | reverse complement strand
GTCGCCGCCTTCCTCGACGGCCGCATCTCCTTCACCGGGATCGCCGCCGTGATCGAGGGGGTCCTGGAGGCGATGCCGGCCCAGCCGGTCGGCCACTTCGACGACCTCTTCGCCGCCGACGCCGAGGCCCGCCGCCGCTCTGAAGAGCAGGTCCGGGGGTTGATGCCAGCATGAACTGGCTCTACATCTTCCTCGGCTTCGCGCTGCTGATCATGCTCCACGAGGCCGGCCACTACGTCGCCGCCAAGGCGACCGGGATGCGGGTCGAGCGCTTCTTCCTCTTCTTCGGGCCGACGATCTGGTCGTTCAAGCGCGGCGAGACCGAATACGGGGTCAAGGCGATCCCGCTCGGCGGCTACGTGAAGATCACCGGGATGAACCCGGAGGAGGAGATGCCTCCGGAGGTCGCCCACCGCGCCTACTACCGGCAGAAGGTCTGGAAGCGGATCGTCGTGATCGCGGCCGGGCCGGCGGTCAACATCGTCCTCGCCTTTTTGATCTTCGTCGGCGTCTACTTCTTTGCCGCCCAGCAGGTCAATCAAACCGTCGGCGAGGTCAAAGCCGGTTCGCCGGCCGCCAAGGCCCTGGAGCCCGGCGACAAGATCCTCGCCATCGACGGAAAGAGCTTCCCGGGATTGAGCGAGGAAGCGCGGCTGACCAAGTTCGGCGAAACCGTCGGCGCCCACGAATGCCCCGGCGAGCAGGTCGACGGCTGCAAGGCCGCGACGCCGGTGAAGCTGAAGGTCGAGCGCGACGGGCAGGTCCAGACGCTGCTGGTCACGCCCGAGTACAGCGCCGAAAACAAGCGCGCCCTGATCGGCTTTTCCTACGGCTCCGAAGGCACCTCGGTCAGCGCCGGGGAGGCGATCTCGCGGGCCGGCGACACGGTCTGGCTGATCACCAGCAAAACCGGCGAGATCTTCGGCCGCATCTTCGAATCCGAGCAGCGCAAGCAGATCTCCGGCATCGTCGGGACCAGCGACGTCGCCAACCAGACGATCGACGTCGGCCTCGCCCAGTCGCTGCTGCTGCTGGCCGTGGTCAGCCTCTCGCTGGGCCTGATCAACCTGCTGCCGATCCTGCCGCTCGACGGCGGTCACATCTTCTGGGCGCTGATCGAGAAGCTGCGCGGCCGGCCGGTCTCGCTGCGGGTCATGGAGCGGGCCAGCATGGTCGGCTTCGCGCTGGTCGCGGTGCTGTTCTTCATCGGCCTCAGCAACGACATCGGCCGCCTCAACGGCGAGGGCTTCAAAGTCCGTTAGCCGGCGGGCCGCCCGACCCGGATACGCTTTGCACATGGCCTCAAAACGGCAGATATTCGTCGGCAGGGTGCCGATCGGCGGCGGCGCCCCGGTCGCGGTGCAGACGATGACCAAGACCGAGACCGCCAACCTGGCGGCGACGATGGAGCAGATCCGCAAGGTCGCCGACGCCGGCGCCGACCTGGTCCGCTGCGCGGTGCCGCGCGAGCAGGACGCCGAGGCCCTGAAGACGATCGTCGCCGAATCGCCGATCCCGGTGATCGCCGACATCCACTTCAACCACACCCTGGCGCTCAAGGCGATCGACGCCGGCGCTCACTGCATCCGCCTCAACCCCGGCAACATCGGCGGCCGCGACAAAGTCGCCGAGGTCGCCGAGAAAGCCAACGCCAAGGGCGTGCCGATGCGGATCGGCGTCAACTCCGGCTCGCTTCCCAAGCACCTCCACGAGCTGGAGCGGGAAGCCCCGGTCGAGGCGCTGGTCGCCGCCGCGGTCGAGTTCGTCGAGCTGATGGAGGGGCTCGACTTCGAGAACTTCAAGGTCTCGATCAAGTCGACCAACGTCCCGTACACGATCGCCGCCAACCGGCTGCTCTCCGAAAAGATCCCCTACCCGCTGCACCTCGGCGTCACCGAGGCCGGGACGAAATGGGGGGGATCGCTGAAATCGGCGGTCGGGCTGGGGACGCTGCTGGCCGACGGGATCGGCGACACGATCCGGATCAGCCTCTCGACCTTCCACGCCGAGGAGGAGGTCAAGGTCGCCTGGGAGATCCTCAAGGCCCTGCAGCTGCGCGAGCGCGGCCCGGTCCTGATCGCCTGCCCGACCTGCGGCCGCCTGCAGTTCGACATGGACTCGGTGGTGGCCGAGATCGAGCAGCGCCTGGAGGGCTACGCGGAGCCGGTCGAGGTCGCCGTGCTGGGCTGCGCGGTGAACGGGATCGGCGAGGCAAGCCACGCCGACTTCGGGATCGCCGGCGCCAAGAACGAGGGCCTGATCTTCGCCGGCGGCAAACCGCTGCGGAAGGTCCCACAGGAGCAGCTGGTCGACACCCTCTTCGCGGAGATCGACAAGTCGCTCGACCGCGGCGGCGAGGTCGAGTTCGACGAGGCCGAGTCCCGCGAGGGGGCCGAGTGGGTCGCCAACATCGAGCGTGAAAACGCCGGCGACCTGACCCCCGAGAAGATCGCCCAGATGGAGAAGGAAGCGGTCGAAAAGGGCGAGTCGGACAAGGTCCTGCTCGACGAGGAGCAGTCGCCCACCAGCGGCAGGCGATTCACGCGGGCCTAGGCTGCCCGCCACCGCGCGATATAACCGACCGCTCGTGGCCAAGAAGAACGCCATCTCGCCCTCGCGCGCCGAGGACTTTCCCGCCTGGTTCCAGGCCGTGGTCAAGGAGGCCGAGGTCGCCGAACTCGCCCACGTGCGCGGCTCGATGGTGATCCGGCCGTGGGGATACGCGACCTGGGAGCTGATGCAGCGCGGGCTCGACGGCGCGATCAAGGAGACCGGCGCCCAGAATGCCTACTTCCCGCTCTTCATCCCGCTCAACTACTTCGAGGAGGAGGCCGAGCACGTCGAGGGATTCGCCAAGGAGATGGCGGTCGTCACCCACCACCGGCTCGAGGCGGACCCGTCGCGGCCGGGGAAGCTGAAGCCGGCGGGAGAGCTGGCCGAGCCGCTGATCGTGCGGCCTACCTCGGAGACCGTGATCGGCAAGTCGTTCGCGAAATGGATCGACTCCTACCGCGACCTGCCGCTGATGATCAACCAGTGGGCGAACGTGGTCCGCTGGGAGATGCGGCCGCGGGTGCTGCTGCGGACCACCGAGTTCCTCTGGCAGGAGGGCCACACCGCCCACGCGACCGAGGCCGAGGCCCGCGAGGAGACCGAGCGGATGCTCGAGGTCTACCGCGAGTTCGCCGAGTCCCACCTGGCGATCCCGGTGCTCACCGGCGAGAAGCCGGCGGAAGAGCGCTTCCCGGGCGCCGTCAGCAGCCTCTCGATCGAGGCGATGATGCAGGACGGCAAGGCGCTGCAGGCGGGCACCTCGCACTACCTCGGCCAGGGGTTCGCCGAAGCGGCGGAGATCCGCTTCCTCGACCGCGACGGCGAGAGCAAGCTCGTCCACACCTCCTCCTGGGGCGTCTCGACCCGGCTGCTCGGCGCCCTGGTGATGTCGCACTCCGACGACGACGGCCTGCGGCTGCCGCCGCGGGTGGCGCCCCAGCAGGTCGTCGTGGTGCCGATCCTGCGCGGCGACTCCGCCGACGCGGTCCGCGCCCACGCCGAGGAGCTGGCGGCCGAGATCGGCGCCCAGAGCTACGCCGGCGCCCCGGTGCGGGCGCTGGCCGATCTCCGCGACCGCGAGCCGCCGGCGAAGCGCTGGGAGTGGGTCCGCAAGGGCGCGCCGCTGGTGATCGAAGTCGGGCCCCGCGACCTCGAGCAGGGGGCGGTGATGATGCGCCGCCGCGACGCCGCGGAGCCGAAGGGCGAGTCGGTCCCCCGCGGGGAGATCGTCGCCCGGGTGCCGGCGCTGCTGGAGCAGATCCAGGCCGGCTACCTCGGCGCCGCCGCCGAGCGGCTGCGGGCGCGCACCGCACGCGACATCGACAACGTGGATGATTTCCGGAGATGGTTCGAGGGCGACGACGGCGATCCCGACAGCGGCGGCTTCGTGCGGGCGCCCTGGAGCGAGGCTCCCGAGTCGGCCGCGACGATGGAGGACCTGAAGGTCTCGGTCCGCTGCATCCCCTTCGACCAGCAGCTGCCCGAGGGCGCCAGGTGCGTGCTCACCGGCCAGCCGGCGACGGTCGAAGCGGTCTTCGCCCGGGCCTACTGAGCGGAGCCCCGGGGCGATGACCGACGCCGCCCCGTTCGGCCGCGGCCGCATCCGCCGCCTCTTCGGCCTCGACCGCACCGGCGCCAAACCGCGCCAGACCCGCAAAGGCGAGCCGCTCAACCCGTGGACGATCCCGAACCTGGTCGGCTACGTCCGGCTCGCCGCGATCCCGGTTTTCCTCTACCTCGCCTACTCCTCGGACGACGGGCGCACCGTCGCCTCGGCGGTGCTGTTCTGGCTGATCGCCGCCGGCGACTACCTGGACGGCTTCCTGGCCCGCGTCACCGGCCAGTACAGCCGCATGGGGGCACTGCTCGACCCGCTGGTCGACCGGCTGACGATCCTCGCCGGCGCCGCCGTCTGCTGGAGCTTCGAGCTGCTGCCGCGCTGGGCACTGGCGCTGCTGGCACTGCGTGAGCTCTCGATGCTGGTCCTCGCCCAGTACGGACTCCGCCACGGGGTCGACGTCGAAGTCAACTGGCCGGGGCGGATCTCGGTCTTCCCGATCATGGGTGGGATCTTCTTCGCGCTGGTCTTCGCCGGCTGGGTCCCCTCGGCGCTGCTGATCGTCGGCGTGGCCCTGGCGATCCTCGCCACGGCGCTGTACGCGCGGACCGGGATCCGCGCCGTACGGGACGCCCGGGCCGCAAGCTGAGGTGCAGATCCAGGCCAACCTTCAACCTGCAGTTGAACCTTGCTGGACCGGCAACCTATAATCGGCGTCCGCAAACGGAGGCGCCCGCGCCTCGGCCTCAAAGGAGAAAGAGTGGAGGAGACCTTCCCCGATCTTGGCTCTCTCAGCGACATCGAGCTGAAAGAGATGATCGACAAGTTGATGGCCGAGGAGAACGAGATCTCCTACAAGCGACGAGTGCTGCACGGCAAGATCGACATCCTCCGCGCCGAGCTGGTCAACCGGCTGCGCCAGAAGCGCGAGCGCGGCGACTCGATCATCTCCGGCGACGACGTCGAGCAGCTGACCGAGATCCTCGCCGGCAAGGCCAAGGGCGCGCCGCCGGAGGACACGCCGGCCGCCTGAGCGCGGAGGCGAGCGAGCCGATGGCCGTCCACTGTCCCGAGTGCGGGTTCGCCAACCCTGAGGGGGCGAACTACTGCCAGAAGTGCGGCGCCTACCTGGGTGGGCCCAGCGAGGGCGGCGAGGACCCGACGACGATGACCTACACGGTCGGGGAGACCGGCGACATGCAGCCGGTCGACATCGACGAGGTGGTCGAGGCGGCCGGGGCGGCGCTGGTGATCCGGGCCGGAGGCGGCCGTGCCGGGGAGAGCTTCAGCATCGAGGAGGACCGGGTCAGCATCGGCCGCAGCCCCGACGCCGGCGTCTTCCTCGACGACGTCACCGTCTCCCGCAACCACGCGCTGCTGGTGCGGCGCCGCGACGGCCTCTACATCGACGACCTCGGCTCGCTCAACGGCACCTACGTGAACCGCCGCCGGATCGAGTCGCACCGCCTCACCGACGGCGACGAGGTCCAGGTCGGCAAGTACAAGCTCAGCTACCTGGAGCGCTAGTAGATGCCCGGCTCCCCGACCCCGCACCCCTGGATGCCGCGCATGGCACATCGCATCTCTGCGTCCTCGGGCTTGCCTTTGGCACCGCCAAAGGCGACGCCCTGCGTCCTTGATCTGCTCGGCCACGCACACCCCCAGGCGCACGCGGCCAGGGAGCCGGGCATCTGATGGCCCTCTCCGAGCAGCCGACCCGGCCGCCGGAATCGGCCAGCCGCCCGCGCAAGGCGCTGACGATCGGGGCGGTCTGCAAGATCCTCCAGAACGAATTCGACGACGTCTCGATCTCGAAGATCCGCTACCTCGAGGACCAGAAGCTGCTCAGCCCGCGCCGCACCTCGGGCGGCTACCGGCTCTACAGCCAGGCCGACGTGGAAAGGCTGCGGACGATCCTGCGCCTGCAGCGCGACGAGTTCCTGCCCCTGCGGGTGATCCGCCAGGAGCTCGCCGCCGGCAACGAGATCGGGATCGCCGACAGCAACGAGCGCCGGCCATCGAGCGGCTCGGTCCGGCGGGCGATCCTGGTCGAGACCTCGCGCGCCCACCTCACCCTCGACGAGGTGATCGAGGAGACCGGGGCCCGCGAGGAGCTGATCGCCGAGCTGGAGAACTTCGGGATCGTCCAACCGGAGAAGCGCGACGGCAAGGTCGTCTACGACGAGACCGACCAGGAGATCGTCCGCGCCGCCAACGAACTGGCGCGCTTCGGGGTCGGCGCCCGCAACCTGCGCATCTTCCGCTCCTCGGCCGACCGCGAGGCGAACCTGCTGGAAGCGCTGCTCGGGCCCTCGCTGCG
This sequence comes from uncultured bacterium, assembly GCA_966211075.1. GTDB lineage: Bacteria > Actinomycetota > Thermoleophilia > Solirubrobacterales > 70-9 > VAYN01. The sequence continues at coordinate 2,797 of CBIHMQ010000074.1, read as the reverse complement.
CTCGCGTAACCCGGAGCGCCGCAAGGAGGCGCTGCAGAGCCTGGAAAGCCTGGCGGCGACGGTCAGCCACCTCAAGCACCTCCTGCTCGTGCGCGATCTGCGCCGGCTGGCGGGCGAGTAGCGCCCGGACCGTGCCCAGCGTCAGCCGGCGACGGACGATCGCCGCCCCAGTCGCCGAGGTCTGGAAGCTCGTCTCCGACCCCTACAACCTGCCGCGATGGTGGCCGCGGGTCGGGCGGGTCGAGAACGTCGACGACAAGGGCGGGCGACGCAGCCAGTGGACCAAGGTCCTGGAAACCTCGGAGGGGAGGGGCGTGCGGGCCGACTTCCGCTGCCTCAGCTCGGCCGAGAACGAGCGCTACGTCTGGGAGCAGCAGCTCGAGGGCTCGCCCTTCGCCAAGCACCTGCGCTCCTCGGAGATCGAGATCCACCTGCGCCCGGAGGGCGATGGCACCGAGGTCGAGTTGACCTCGGACCAGACCCTGCGCGGGATGTCCCGGCTCGGCTCGCCGATGATGCGCAGCGGCCAGGGCGAGATCCTCGAGGAGGCGCTCGACGGCCTCGAGGAGGCGCTCTCGTGACCCCGCGGCGCGACGCCTCCTGGTGGGGCTGGGGCGACCCGTCGATTCGGCCGGAGCTCGACGAGGCGGCGCTCGACGTGCTGCGCGAGCGGGTCGGCGAGCTGGAGCCGTGGCCGCTGGCGCGCGAGCTCGGTGACTTTCCGCTCCCGCCCGCGGAGCCGCTCCCGCCCGCGATAGCCAAGGCGGTCGGGGTCGAGAACGTCTTCACGGGCGACGAGGACCGGCTGCGCCACGCGGTCGGGCGCGGCTACGCCGATCTCGCGCAGCTGCGCCTCGGTGCCCTGGACGGGGCGCCGGACGCGGTCGTGACGCCCGCCGACGCCGCCGCGGTGCGGCGCCTGCTCGACGTCTGCGCGGCCGAGGGGATCGCCGTGGTCCCGTTCGGCGGCGGCACCAGCGTCGTCGGCGGGGTCGCGCCGCTGCGCGGCTCCCACGGCCGCCTGGTCAGCCTCGACCTCACCGCCCTGCGCGACGTCGAGGTCGACCGCACCTCCCTGACCGCCCGGCTCGGTGCCGGCCTGCGCGGCCCGGAGGCGGAGGCGGCGCTGGCGGAGCAGGGCCTGACCATCGGCCACTTCCCGCAATCCTTCGAGTACGCGACGGTCGGCGGCTTCGCCGCCACCCGCTCGGCCGGGCAGGCATCGAGCGGCTACGGGCGCTTCGACTCCCTGGTCAGCTCGGTGCGCCTACAGGCGCCCGCCGGGGACCTGGAGACGCTGGAGACGCCACACACGGCCGCTGGACCGGCCATGCGCGAGCTCGTCGTCGGCTCCGAGGGCGTCCTCGGCGTCATCCCCGACGTCACCGTGCGGGTGCGACCGGCACCGCCGCAGCGCCGCTACGAGGCCTGGATCGCCGAGAGCTTCGCCGCCGGCGCCGAGATCGTCAGGGGGATGGCGCAGGGACCCGGGCTGCCGGACATCATCCGGATCTCCGACGAGGAGGAGACCGAGGGCTCGCTGGCGCTATCCGGGCCGCGCGGCGCTGCCGGCAAGGCCTTCGACAGCTACCTCGGCTTGCGCCGCCGCCGCCGCGGCGCCCTCGTGATCGTCGGCTTCGAGGGCGAGGAGGAGGCGGTGGCGCGCCGCCGCGCCCTGGCCGTGCGCGAGCTGCGCGCCGGCGGGGCCGTCTACCTCGGCCAGGCGGCGGGCCGCTCCTGGGAGCACGGCCGCTACCAGGGCCCCTACCTGCGCGACACGCTGATGGGGATGGGGGCAATGGTGGAGACCCTGGAGACCTCGCAGACCTGGAGCCGGCTCGGCGACCTGCACGGAGCCGTCGGCGACGCGATCCGCCGCGCCCTGGACGAACAGGGGACGCCGGGCATCGTCTGGTGCCACCTCTCGCACGCCTACCCCGACGGCGCCTCGCTGTACTTCACCTTCATCTCGCGCCGCCGCCCAGGGGCCGAGCTCGAGCAGTGGCGCCAGGTCAAGCGAGCCGCCTGCGAGGCGATCGTCGCCAACGGCGCCACGATCACCCACCACCACGCGGTCGGTCGCGACCATGCCCCTTACATGGAGGCCGAGGTGGGCGCGACAGGCCTGGAGGCGCTGCGGGCCGTCAAGGAGCGGCTCGACCCGGCCGGGATCATGAACCCCGGCAAGCTGCTGCCGGTCGCCTGAGCTATTCGGCTTCTTCGGCCGCGACTTCGATCGCGGGACCGGTGATCTCGCCGCGGAGGACGCTGACGCCAACGTGCTCGGGCAGTCGCTTTGCCTTTTTCGACTTGGCGACCGCGGCCGCGTAGGCGGCGTTGTCGGTCAGGGAGATGTCGATCTGGTCGAAGGCGCCGCCGGCGACGTAGGAGAGCAATTCGGTCGGGATCGGCAGCTGCGCGGCGATGCCGCCCGATTTCGTCACCTTCACGGCGCCGACCCGCAGCGCCAGTTTCGGTGACTTGTAGAGCCAGATCGCGTACGAGGAACCCTGCGGCGAGGGCTCCAGCCCGGTCGCTTCGACCTGCAGGACGACGTTCTGTTTTACCCGTCCGAAGACCGCCCGCCCTTCGGCGTCGCTGCCATCGACGGGGGAGAGGATCGCCTGGGTCAGGTCGGAGTTTTCGGAGGCCGCGGTCGTCGTGGTGCCACTGCCACCGGAGGAGCCGGCGCTGGGCGAGCCGCTGTCGTCGGACCCGCCGACGATCAGGACGACCACGATCGCGATCAGGGCCAGCAGGCCAGCGCCGATCGCCGCCTGGACGCCGCGATCCTTGG
>CBIHMQ010000073.1:0-9294 GCA_966211075.1 uncultured bacterium | reverse complement strand
GATCGCACCCGACCACCGCCGCACCCGCCGCATCGCCCGCCAGCTCGACGCGATCGCCGCCGACCCGCGCCTGCGCATGCACCTCGGGGTCGAAGTCGGAGCGGACGTCACCCACGATCGGCTGCTGGAGGCACACGACGCGGTGATCTACGCGGTCGGCGCGGCCACCGACCGCAGGCTGGAGATCCCCGGCGCTGGGCTCCCCGGCGTCGCCTCGGCCACGCAGTTCGTCGCTTGGTACAACGGCCACCCCGACCACGCCGACCGCAGCTTCGACCTCTCGCACCGACGCGCCGTGATCGTCGGCAACGGCAACGTCGCGCTCGACGTCGCGCGGATCCTCACCGTCGACCCCGAGACGCTGGCCGACACCGCGATCGCCCCGGCGGCGCTGGCGGCGCTGCGGGCCAGCCGGATCGAGGAGGTCGTCGTCGCCGGGCGCCGCGGGCCCGAGGCGTCGGCGTTCACGCTGCCCGAGCTGGTCGGCCTCAGCGCGACGCCGGGCATCGTCGTCGGGGTCCCGCCGGCGGAGCTCGAGGGCGCGATCGCGGGCGACCCGAAGGTCGACCTGCTGCGCGGATTGGCCGCCGACGGCCGGGCGGGCCGGCGGATCACGCTGCGCTACGGCCTCTCCCCGGAGCGCGTGCTCGGCGAGGAGGCGGTCACGGCGGTGCGGTTCGACCGCGAGACGATCGACGCCGGCCTCCTCGTCACCTCGATCGGCTATCGCGGCATGCCCGTCGCCGACCTGCCCTACGACGAGGCCACCGGCACGATCCCCAACGCCGACGGCCGCGTGCTCGACCCCGCGACCGGCGCGCCGTTGCCCGGGGTCTACGTCGTCGGCTGGATCAAGCGGGGCCCGACCGGCTTCATCGGCACCAACAAGTCGTGCTCTCAGGACACTGTCCTGGGCCTGGTCGAGGACCACAACGCCGGCCGCCTCGGCCGCGGCGCCCGTCCGCGGATCGGAGGACGGGGCTAGGCGGAGCGGCCGCAAAAGATCGTGGCACGATATTTTCCGCGCGAGATGGGGTCCCGTCCCGACGACCTGCGCCACCTCGCCGACTTCGACGTCAGCCGGCGGGTGCTGCTGATCGCCGCCTTCGCGCTGCCGATCGGCGTTCTCAGCGCCTGCGTGTCGTGGGTGCTGCTGCGGCTGATCGGGCTGATCACCAACCTCGTCTTCTACGAGCGGTTCGGCACCGCCCTCGTCGCCCCGGGGAGCGGGCAGCACTCGCCGCTGCTGATCCTGCTCGCTCCGGCGTTGGGCGGCCTGGTGATCGGGCTCGTGGCCCGCTTCGGCTCGGAGAAGATCCGGGGTCACGGGATCCCCGAGGCGATCGAGTCGATCCTCGTTTCGGGCAGCCGCATTCAGCCGCGGGTCGCGCTCCTGAAGCCACTCGCCTCGGCGATCGCGATCGGCACCGGCGGGCCGTTTGGGGCCGAGGGGCCGATCATCATGACCGGCGGCGCCTTCGGCTCGATCTCCGCTCAGTTCCTCCACCTCAGCGCGGACGAGCGCAAGACGCTGCTCGTCTGCGGCGCCGCCGCCGGGATGGCGGCGACCTTCAACGCGCCCCTCGCCTCGGTGCTGCTCGCCGTCGAGCTGCTGCTCTTCGAGTGGCGACCGCGCAGCTTCGTCCCCGTCGCGGCGGCCGTGGCGGTGGCGACGATGGTGCGCGTGCCGCTGCTGGGGGGCGGTGCGGTCTTCCCGGCCCCGACCGGAGCGCTGCATCTCGACGCTGCCGCCTACGGGCTCTGCGTCGTGGCCGGGGCGCTGGCGGGCCTGCTGGCCCTGCTCGCCACCGCCCTTGTCTATCTCTCCGAGGACACCTTCATGCGCCTGCCTGTCCACTGGATGTGGTGGCCGGCGATCGGCGGCCTGGTCGTCGGCCTCGGCGGTCTCGTCGTGCCTGAGGCCCTCGGTGTCGGCTACAACGTGATCGAGGCCGAGCTGAACGGCAGCATCGCGCTCAACCTGATCGTCGGGATCCTCGTCGTCAAGACGCTGATCTGGTCGTTCTCGCTGGGCTCCGGCACGTCGGGTGGGGTGCTGGCGCCGATGCTGATGATCGGCGGCGCCCTCGGCGGGCTCGAGGCTCAGGTCTTCCCGGACGTCGCCGCCGGTTTTTGGCCCCTGGTCGGGCTGGCCGGGGTGCTCGGCGGGGTGATGCGCTCGCCGCTCACCGGCGTCGCCTTCGCGCTCGAGCTGACCCACCGCTACGAAGCGCTGCTGCCGCTGCTGATCGGAGCTACCGCCGCCTACGCGATCTCGGTCCTCGTCCTGCGCCGCTCGGTGCTGACCGAGAAGGTGGCGCGGCGCGGGATCCATCTCAGCCGCGAATACAGCATCGACCCGCTCGAGGTGCTGTTCGTCGGCGACGTGATGACGGAGGAAAATCGCGACGAGGAGAGCGCGAGGCCAATCGTCTTCGCCGACGACACCCTGCGCCACGTCGCCTACGCGATGGCGGAGTCGGGCCATACCTCGCTGCCGGTGGCCAGGCGCGAGGAGCCGCGGAACGTGGTCGGCACGGTCGGCTTGGAGCAGTTGCTCGAGGGTCGCCTGCGGGATCTCGACGAGGAGCGTCACCGGGCCCGGGTCCTGCGCCCGCTGGAGCTGATCGGCTTCGGCCGACGTCCCCGCACGGGGGAGGCGTGAGCGGCGTGGAGGGGCTGCCGCCGGGCGGCTACACGAAGCTGCTCGAGTTCCGCACCGCCCTGCGCCGGTTCATGCGCTGGAGCGAAGCGGAGGCGAAGGCGGCAGGGCTGACCCCGGCCCAGCATCAGCTGCTGTTGGCGGTCCGAGGCCACCCCGGCGAGGAGGGTCCGACGATCGGCGAGCTCGCCGAATACCTGGTGCTGCGGCACCACAGCGTCGTCGAGCTAATCGATCGTGCCGCCAAGGCGGGCCTGGTGAACCGCGAGCGCGACCGGGACGACCACCGGGTCGTTCGCCTCGCCCTCACCGCCGTCGGGCGGAGGCGAATCGAGCAGCTCTCCCAGCTCCACCTCGAGGAGCTCCGCAGGCTGGGGCCGCTCCAGCCCTAGCGTTCCCTCAACCCCTCCCGGACCACAGCTCGCGGCGGAGGATCGCATTGCCGCGTTCGAGCTGCTCGATGGTGGCGCTGGCGACCGAGCGGACCCGGGTGTCCCGGTTGATGCGGGCCTGGATCTCCCGGTGTGACTTGTTGGTGCGGCGGGCGACGTCGCCGACCAGGCGCTTGCGCTCGTTGCGCAGTCGCTCTCGGGCCGCGTAGGCCGACTCCCGCTCGGGCTCGCGGAGGTCCGGCTCGGCCGTGGGCCTGGCGGGGGCGACCGCCTTCCTCGCCGCCGGCCTGGGGTCGTCGGTCGGGAAGAGCTGCAGCGCGGTCTCGCTCATGATCGCGTCGTCCAGCTCGGCGTCGCCGGAGCTGAGGGCGGCGAAGCCGCCGGCTGGGTCGCCCCGGTCCGGCTCCGGTTCGTCGAACTCGATCGCCTCATCCTCCTCGGCCTCCGGCGAGAGGTCGAGCGCGTGGCGGCGCTCCAGCTCGATCTCGTGGGCGAGTGCCTTGAGCCGCGAGTCGGCGGGCATCAGCAGGTAGCTCATCTGGCGCCGCGGCCCCGGCGTGGCGCGGATGAAGCGGCCGACCACCTGGCGGAAGAAGAGCTCGGTCCGGGCCGCCGTCGCGTAGACCCCGACCCGCAGGCGGGGGATGTCGACTCCCTCGGAGACCATCAGGACCGAGACCAGCCAGCGACGATCCGAGGATGCGAAGTCGGCGATCCGCTGGCTGGCGCCGGGCTCGTCGCTCATCACCAGCTCGGGTTGCTGACCGGAGATCGACCCGAGCCGGGCGGCGATCGCCCGCGCGTGCTCCTGGTCGGAGGCGATGACCAGGCCGCCGGCGTCGGGGTGGCCGTCGGCGCGCACCTCGGTGAGCCTGGCGTCGCCATCGCGCAGCACCTCGCCCATCCACTCGCCCTCCGGGCTCAACGCGGTGCGCAGGCGCCGGGCCGCCTCCGCCGCCGGCAGGGCGAGGTCGAAGTCGGCGCTGCGCAGCCGCCCGTCCGAGAGCCACTCCATCTCGCCGTCGTAGGGCAGGAAGGTGATCGGGCGGCAGACCCGGTCGCGCAGCGCCTGCGGGTACCCATAGGCGTAGTCGGCTCGGCTGAGACCATCCTCGTCGTAGGTGACCCAGGGGATCGCCGAGTTGTCGGAGCGGAACGGGGTCCCCGACAGGAGCAGGCGGAAGCGAGCGCCGTCGAAGGCCCTTCGGGTCTGCACGCCCCAGGCGGCCAGGTCGCCCATGTGGTGCGGCTCGTCGGCGATCAGCAGGGTCGGGCGGCGGGCGGCGGCCCCCCGGTGCGTGTCCGGTCCGGCCGCGATCGTTTGGTAGGTGATCGCGACGCCGTGGAAGTCGCCCGACTCCGGTCCATCCGAGTTCGGGCGGTTCGGCTCGAGGTCGATGCCATAGCGGGCCGCGTCGGCGGCCCACTGGCGGCAGATGTGGGTGGTAGGGCCGGCGACGACGACGCGCGAGACGAACCTGGCGCTCAACATCCGGTGGGCGATGTGGAGGCCGAAGGTGGTCTTGCCGGCCGCCGGCGTCGCCGAGGCCAGGAAGCTGGTGGCGGTGTGCGCCCGTACGGCTTCGGTCGCCTCCTGCTGCCAGGAGCGCAGGGGTCGGGTGTCGGGCCACTCCGGAAGCGATCGCAGACGCGCCCCGGCGCCGGTCAGCTGCTGAGAGGCGTCGTACAAGGGCGGGCAACAATAGGGTCGCGCGCGGCCGGAGGAAGGCGCCCCCGCGGATCCGGCTTGGGGTCACGTATCGCCCGGACGAATGACCGAGCGGAACAGCGCGCTGTCGCTAGCCTGAGGCATGGCCGCAGCAGGGCGTGCCTTGATACGACGTGGGTTGGTGGTGCTGGTCGGGGTGCTGCCGCTTGCCGCTGTACCGCACGCCGGCGCGGCGCCGAGTGAACCGAGCCAGGAGGTCCTGCCGGGAACCGCGAGCGTCGTCATCTGCCACGCGGCCGGCAACTCCTTCACGCGGAACGAAGTCAACGTCAGCAGCATCGTCAACCGGGAAGGCCACGGCGGGCACGCGAACGACATCGTCCCGCCGTTCCATTACCGCCTGTCGCCAACCGAAGGCGTGCGGCACTACCCGGGAAGGAACTGGGACGAGCAGGGCGAGGCGATCTGGACCAACGGCTGCGTCCGCCCGCCGCCCCCGGCCGGCGAGATCGATGTGTTCGCCTGTGTGGACGTCCACGACGGGAGCTTCGACGCGCAGTTCGGCTACAACAGCAGCGCCGGCGCGGTCGAGATCCCTCGCGGGCCAGCGAACGGCTTCTCGCCGGCGCCGGTCGATCGCGGTCAGGCGACCAGGTTCAGCGACGGCTACGTGCTCGCTGCGTTCAGGGTGCAGGACATCACCGAGTCTGAGCTGACCTGGACCGTCGAGCACAACGGGCGGTCCAACAGCGCGACCGTCAGCCGCTCGTCAACCCCCTGCACGGTGCCACCGGAGCCGCCGCCGCCGGAACCGAGGCCCGTCGTCCCGATCGGCGTCTTCGTGACCTGCGTGACCAACCACGGTTCGGGCTTCGACGCCGTGTTCGGCTACGACAGCGAGAACCTCGATCCGCAGACGGTCCCGATCGGGGCGGCCAATCACCTCTCGCCCGGTCCGGGGGATCGCGGTCAACCCACGACCTTCGGGCCCGGGCGCTCCGGGGAAGCTTTCAAAGTGACCGGAATTCCCAGCTCGGTCGCGCTGAGATGGACGCTTGCCCTCACCGACACCCGCATGGCGATCGCGACGGCCGACTTCGACGTCAAGTGCGACCGGCCGGAGCCGCCCGCCAGGCCATTCGGGATCTTCGCGACCTGCGTGACCAGGAACGGCTCGACGTACGACGCGACCTTCGGCTACTTCAGCGAGAAATCCCATCCGTTGAGGGTTCCCATCGGTGAGCGGAATTCCATCGAGCCCGGGCCCGACGGCCAGGGGCAGCCCGAGACTTTCGCGCCAGGTTTCGTCGATGCCGCTTTCGCGGTCCGGGGAGTTCCCATCTCCAGATCGGTCACCTGGAGGGTCAGGCGCGACGACGGCGAGGCACGCGTCGCGATCGCCACCGCCGATCTCCCGGAGTGCCTCACCGACCAGATCGTCCCCGTGACGCGGGTCGCGATGACCAAGTCGGTCGTCCCGAGCAGGGCCGTCCTCGGGCGGCGGGTCGCGGCCACGATCGTGCTCCGGAACACCGGCAGCGAGATCCTCAGGCCGGCCGAAGTCAAGGATGTCCTGCGGGGGGCTCGGCTGCGGATCCTCTCGGTCACGGCCACGCGCGGACAGTGCCGGGTCGACGCCTCCGCCGGAACCCAGACGGTGCGATGCCGGGCGCCCTCGCTGGCCCCCGGCGATTCGCTCACGATCCGAATCGCGGCAAGGGCGGTCGCGACCGGTACCGCGCGCGACCGGGCGACCGTCGTCGGCGTTCCGGGCTCGGCGCCAGGCGACAATGCCGCAGTGGCCGCTGTTCACATCGCTGCTCCGCCTCCGGATCTCGGGTTGGGTTGAGCCGAAGGGCACCTCGATACGAGCTGTCGCGTCTCGGGTTGGCCGACGGCAGCGAGACGACGGTCTACGTCGTCGTTCACCCCCGGCGCGCGACGCGCGTGCGGGTGCAGTGCTTCGAGGGAGCGCAGCGCCTCGACCACTGGTGCGCCGCGAACGGCCAGCCGGAGGCGATCGTCGCCGGCTTCTTCGTTCGCGATCCGTGGCGGCCGCTCGGGGAGGTCCGGACCGGCGGCCGTCCGGTCGAGCACGAGCCGATCGCCGATCCGTTCGGGCCGGCACGCAGCTGCGTCCACATCGCGCCGGGCGGGGCGGTGACGCTTGCCCCGCGCCGCGAGATCGCGGCCGCCCCGGCCGGAGACCTCGTCCAGGCTGGCCCCAGGCTGGTCGCCGGCGGTCGCGTGGTCGTCGACGAGGACGATGGCGAGGGCTTCTCGGCGGGCGCCGGGCAGTTCGACTCCGACATCACCGCCGAGCGCCATCCGCGCTCCGCGCTCGGCGTCAACGAGGAGGAGCTGTTCGCGGTCTGCTGCGACGGGCGCCGCACCGGCGTCGACGCCGGTCTCGACCTCGCCGAGCTCGCCCGGCTGCTGGTTTCGCTCGGCGCCACCGACGCGATCAACCTCGATGGCGGCGGGTCAGCGACCCTGGTCCACCGCGGTCACCTGCTGAACCGTCCCTACGGCTCGGTCGACCAGCCCGGGCCCGAGTCGCGCCCGGTGGTCACCGCGCTGGTGTTCGAACCGCTGCCGAGCGGGGCGACCGCTAGCCGAGCTTCTCGGCCAGCTCGAGAATGATCCCCTCGGGGCCACGGGCGTAACAGAGGCGCCAGCTGTCCTGGTATCGCACCACCTCGCCGATCAGCTCGCCGCCGCGGGCGCGCAGGGCGGCGACGGTGGCGTCGATGTCGTCGACGGCGAAGGTGAGGTGACGGAGGCCGGGCGCGTTCGACGGGGCGGCCCGGTCGCTGGCCGGGCTCGGCGGCGAGAGGAACTTGATCAGCTCGATCTGGCAGCCCCCGTCCGGCGCCTGCAGCATCGCGTTTTCGGCCCGGGCCCCGTCGAGCCCGATGATCCGGTCAACCCACTCGCCCTCGGCCGGCCACTCGGCGACCAGCTCGAGCCCGAGCTCGACGAAGAACTCGATCGCGGCCGCGAGGTCCTCGACCACGACGCCGACGTGTTCCATCCGCCGAATCCCCACGGCTCGACGGTAACAAGCGGCGAGTACGGTAGGGCCGGTGCGGATCGCGACCTGGAACGTCAACTCGGTCAAGCAGCGGTTGCCGCGGCTGCTGCCCTGGTTGGACGAACGGAATCCGGACGTGGTCTGCCTGCAGGAGACGAAGTTGGCGGACGATGCCTGCCTCGATCTGTTCGGGGACGAGCTGACGAATCGCGGCTATGAGGTCGCGGTGCACGGCGAGGCGAGCTGGAACGGGGTGGCGATCTTCTCCCGGGTCGGGCTGGAGGATGTCGTCACCGGGCTCGACGGCGCTCCCGGGTTCCCGCATCCGGAGGCTCGGGCGATAGCCGCCACCTGCGACGGCGTCCGGGTCCACTCGCTCTACGTGCCGAACGGGCGCGAGCCGGGGTCCGACCACTACGCGTACAAGCTCGAGTGGCTGGCGGCGCTGCGCGACGTCGTCGCAGCGGGCCCCGCCGACGTGGTCGTCTGCGGCGACATGAACATCGCCCCCGCCGACGAGGACGTCTTCGACCCCGACGCCTACGCCGGCCAGACGCATGTGACCGAGCCCGAGCGGGCGGCGCTGGTGGAGCTGCGGGCGATCGGGCTGCGCGACGTCGTTCGCGACCGCTGGCCGGGGGAGAGGGTCTTCACCTACTGGGACTACCGGGCCGGAATGTTCCATCGGGACCTGGGGATGCGGATCGACCTGATTCTCGCCGGCGACCCGGTTGCCGCGCGGGTGCGGGCCGCCTGGGTCGATCGCAAGGCCCGCAAAGGCAAAGGGCCGAGCGACCACGCGCCGGTTGTCGTCGACCTCGACGAGGCGCCCGACGGGGACATCGGACCGGTGGTGCCGCCGCCGTCCCGCCCGGTCACCGAGCGGGGCGCCGCGAAGCTGCCGCAGGCGCCGTAGCGGACGCGCTCGCCTCTTCGGCGCTTCGCTTGCGAGAATGCCCGGCGATGGCGGCTGACCGTCAATTCGACCTGGCGCTGTTCGGGGCCACGGGCTTCACGGGCGGGCTGGCCGCCGAGTACCTCGCTCGCAACGCCCCGGCGGGGCTGCGGTGGGCGTTGGTCGGGCGCAACCGCGGCAGGCTGGAGGACGTCCGCGCGCGGCTGGCACGGCTGGACGGCACGGCGCCGGCGCCCGAATTGCTCGAGGCCGATGCCGCCGACCGCACCCCGCTCGACGCCGTCGCCGCGGCGGCGCGGGTCGTCGTCACCACGGTCGGTCCCTACGCCCTCTACGGCGAGCCGCTGGTCGCCGCCTGCGCGGCAGCGGGGACCGACTACGTCGACCTCACCGGCGAGCCCGAGTTCGTCGACCGGATGTGGACGCTGCACCACGCCGAGGCGGAGCGGACCGGTGCCCGGCTGGTTCACTGCTGCGGCTTCGACTCGATCCCGCACGACCTCGGCGCCTACTTCACGGTCCAGCAGCTGCCCGAGGGCGTGCCGCTGGCCGTCAACGGCTACGTCCGCGCCGGCATCGGCTTCGAGGTGCTCTCCTCGTGAGCGAGGCGCCCGAGCACCT
>CBIHMQ010000072.1:0-9311 GCA_966211075.1 uncultured bacterium | reverse complement strand
GATCTCGAGCTCGACCAGCTGGTGCAGCAGGGTCGTGTCGAGGACGATCTGGTGCACTTCGAAGCCCCGCTCCCCGCGCCGGACGATCCTCGCCTCCCGCCCGACCTCGCTCTCGGCCATCCGCAGCACCTCGATCAGCGAGGTCCCGGTGCCCTCGCCGACGTTGACCACGGGCGCCTCCTCGTCGCTGTCGAGCAGCGCGATCATCGCTCGCGCGGCGTCGCCGGCATAGATGTAGTCACGGATCGTCGCCCCGTCTCCGTAGAGCTCGATCTCCGCGCCTCGCTCGATCCGGCTGAGGAAGGTGGCGATCACGCCCTGGCCGCGGTCCGGCTGCTGGTACTCGCCGTAGACAGTCGAGTAGCGGAGGATCCGCGATCGCAACCCGTGCTCGGACCGCTCGCGTTCGACCTCCCCCTCGCAGGCGAGGTGGACCGTGCCGTAGGCGGAGATGGGGACCGCCGGATCGCTCTCGCGCGCCGGCAGGCGGGCCGGGTTGCCGTAGACGGTGCCGCCGGAGGAGATGTAGGCGAAGCGCGTGCCGGGTCGGTCGCGCAGCGCCCGGAGCACGGTGCGCAGCGGGCCGAGGGTCAGCTCGCGCTCCCGCTCGGGATCACGCTCCGCGGCGGCGGGGAGCAGCCCCCCCGCGCAATAGGCGACCCGCTCGACGTCCCGTAGCGCGGCGCTCACGGTGGCCGGGTCGGTGGCGTCGCCGAGATGTAGGTGGCCCTCTCCGACCGCCGCGAGGATCTCCGCCGCGGCGGGGCGGGAGCGGGTGAGCACCGTCGCCGGCGTTCCCTGCTCGGCCAGCGCTCTGACCACGTGGGAGCCGATGAAGCCGCAGCCGACGACGAGCGTCCGACCCGCCATCGCTAGAGGTCCTCGGCGATCCGCGGTGCCTCGCGGTTGAAGATCCAGACCCCGAACAGACAGACGAGGACGAAGATCGACAACGCCGGCAGCAGCCCCAGCCAGCCGCCGGCGGCATCGAGCGCGGTCGGAGCATTCGGTTCGGCGAGAACCCAGACGCGGACCTGCTCGAGGATGACCGCCAGGGGGTTGACGATCATCAGTTGTTCGAAGGTCGAGCTTTCTTTGAAGTCGATGGGGTAGAGGATCGGGGTCGCGTAGAAGAGCACCTGCACGACGACGCTCCAGATGATCGCGACGTCGCGGAAACGCACGTAGAGCACGGAGAGGGCCATGCTGACCGCCGCGGTGAGGACGAACAGGGCGGCGATCGCGAGTGGGAACAGCAGCCAGGTCCAGGTGGGGTATACGCCGAAGGCGAACAGCAGGATGATGACGATCACCATGTTGAGCGCGAAGTTGAAGAGCCCGGTGAACACGGTTGAGATCGGGATTACCAGCCGCGGGAACTGGGTCTTCCGCACCACCCCCTCCTGGGCGACGACCGAGGTGACGGAGTTGGTCGTCGATTCCTGGAAGAAGGTGTAGACGACGATCCCGAGCAGCAGCATCACCGCGTAGTGTTCGACGTGTTCGCTGCCGACTTTGAACACCTGCGTGAAGACGAAGAGCAGGACCGCGAACAGCAGCAGCGGGCGGACCAGCGACCACAGGTAGCCAAGCGCCGTCCCGAAGTAGACCCGCTTGAACTCGGTGACCGAAGTCAGCCAGAGCAGGTCGAAGAATCGACGGCTGCCGCCGCCGAGCGCGGAGGGCCCCCGCACGTCCTGCAGCTCGGTCCTGGTCGCCGTGTCGCTCACTCGCCTGGGCCGTCGACGATCGCCGTCTCGGTCTCGTGCTTGAGCACGACGATGCCGCGGTCTTTGGGACCGCCGTAGACCACGAAGTTCATCGCGTTGGGCACGTACAGCGCGATCCCGCCTTCGAAGCTGCGGTTGATTCCGAAGTTCACGTAGTAATGGCCGGTGGCGAACGGGTTTTCGAGCGTGGATTCGATCAACATCCGCTGGCCGGCCCGAACCGGCCGATCCCTGGTTTCGTTACCGATCCCGGCGGCCAGCTCGGCAACCCCGACGCCGTCGGCGTTGATGACGATCATCCCGATGTGGAGCCCGTCTGAATCCTGCTTCGCTTCGAGCTCGATCCGCAGCCGGATCGGCTCGCCCTGCTCGATCGCGGCGACCGGCTCGCCGGCCGCGTTCTCGACCCGGGCATCGATCAGCCGCACCTCGGCGCTTTCGTCCCGGTCGTGCTCGGTGCCGCCCGCCACGTCGCGCTCGAAGTTGAGCTGCAGGTAGCGGCGGCCGACCTCGGCCGGGTCGCCGATGTGCTCGATCTGACCTTCGCTGATCAGCATCGCGCGGTGGCAGTATTCCTCGACGGTCGCCATCTCGTGGGTGACGAGGACGATCGTCTTGCCGGCCGCTTTCATCTCGCGAAAGGCGTCGGCGCACTTCTGCTGGAAGGCCGCGTCGCCGACCGCCAGAACCTCGTCGATCAGCAGGATGTCGGCGTCGACCTCGAGCATCTGCGAGAAGGCGAGCCGGACCAGCATGCCCGACGAGTAGTTCTTGAGCTTCAGGTCGACGAATTCCTCGAGTTCGGCGAAGGCGATCACCGCGTCGAGGCGATCGCGGGTTTCCTGCGGCGTCAGGCCCATCATCACGCCGTTGAGGACGACGTTTTCTCGCGCGGTCAGCTCGACGTTGAAGCCGACGCCGAGCTCGATGAAGGGGGCGAGCCTGCCGGCCATCTGGATCCGGCCCGAGTCGGACCGGTAGATGCTGGCGAGCAGCTTCAACAGCGTGCTCTTCCCGGAGCCGTTGCGGCCGACGATGCCGAAGAACTCGCCCTGACGGACGTCGAAGGAGATCCCGTCGAGGGCGCGCAGCTCGCGGTACTCGCGGGCCGCGAACGGATGGACCGCGCGCTCCTTCAGCGAGTCGACCCGGTGGGTGGGGATCCGGAACGACTTGTAGAGGTCCTCGACCCTGATCGCGGGTGGCGCCAGGAGGGGCGAGGTCGCGGCAGGGCTCGTCGTTGCGATTGGATCTTCGGCAGGAGACATCGTGGCGGCGGGGCGGCTTACCCTAGTCGGAGCCGCAGCGGCCTGAAGGTTATCCGTGTCGCGCGGTGGCGCGTGAGCTCAGAGCGCGCGATCGCTAGGACGACGCCGGCTCACGAGGCTCCCTCGCGGCCACCGGGCTGTCCGGCGACCGCCGGGGTGTGGGCCTGTCCTCGTGCTTGTACGTGACGAGCTCGTCGATTTTCCCGAAGCGCACGCCCGCTGCGATCATCCGCCGCGCCAGCGACCAGTCGTTGGGCTCGCCGTAGAGGACATCGGCGGGCTCGAACTGGAAGAAGCGGAGCCCGGCGTGATAGATCGCCAGCTGCAGGGTGTAGTAGCCGTACTCGGGTGGGAATTTGCTCTCCCAATCGAGCTCGCCGCCGTCGGCGAAGCGGATCGCCAGCCGCCCGTAGCAGTGCTCGAGCCGGCTCTCCTGGGCCGCGGCGAGTAGGCGTTCGGTGTGCTCGGGGCAAACCTCGTCGTCATCGCCGAGGATCGCGATCCAGCGTCCCCGCGCCGCCGCGACGCCGTCGTTCAGCGGCGGCGTGCCGGCCATCAGCCAGCGTTTCTCGGCTGTCTCGGGGTAGGGCCCCCGCACGGTGCGGTTGAGGAAGCGCAGCCGGGGATCGTCGAGGTCCTTGATCGCCTGCTCGGTCTCGGGCGGCGAGCCGTCGCCGGAGACGATCACCTCGAGGTTCTCGTAGTTCTGGTTGAGGATCGAGGGCAGGGAGCGTTCCCGCAGCAGCTCGTGCCGGTCGAAGGTCGGGACGACGAAGCTGACCAGCGGCCGGTCTTCGGTGAACGCGAGCTCGTAGGCCTCGCTTCGTCGCAGCTCGTAGAGGCGCCGCCGTTGCTCGTCCCCCCGCTCGTGGATTTCGCGCAGCATCTGCCGATCGAGCGCGGCCCGCTCGCGGTCCGCCGCGGACCGATCGGCGATCTCGTCGAGCCTCGCTTCTACTTTCGCCAGGGATCGCTCTCGCTGTTCCGGTTCTTCCCGCAGCCGGTCCTCGACCCACCTGAGCCGGTCATGGAGGTCCAGGACCGAGTCCTGGACCCGCGCCAGGTGGTCGGCTAGGCCGTTGACGTACGGGGCGACGAGACGGTCGACCAAGCGGCGACTGCGTCTCGCGTCGGTCGGCATGCGCTGATCTTAACCTCGCCCGTCGTCCAGGTCGTGCGGGTCGCCGGAGGCGACGTGGATGTAGCCGAGCACGCCGTCCTGCTGGTAGCCGCGGTCGAGCGCCTCGCCCAGCGAGCAGGTCACCAGCTGGTCTCCGGTGACCAGGTGCGTGGTGCTGAAGAGCGGGAAGAGATCCGGGCCGCCCTCGGGCCGGAGGCCTCCGAGCGGCGCGCCCGTTCCTTCGGCAAGGCGTCGTGTGCCGCCGTTGAAGGCGAGGTGCGAGAGCCGCTCGCCGCCCGCTCCCTCCCCAGCGGCGAGCCAGCGGACGAGGCGGCGGGGGTCGCGGCTGGCCCGGCCGGGCCGGGTCGCATCGGTGGCCAGGCGGCCGTCGGAGCGCAGCCCGAGCGATACCAGCGAGTCGCTGGCGAGCGGGTACAGCGATCCCAACTCGACCGCGTCCGGCCCCGGCCTCGGTCCGGCCGCGTAGAGATGGCGCCGTCCGTCCGCCTCGGCGCTGCGCCAGAGCGGGATCGGCCGCCAGGGGCCGGCTGCCAGCACCGGGTTCTGCGGGTTGAGCGGGAACGCCTCGAGCCAGCCGAAGTCGGCGACCGGCTCGGTCGCGTCGAAGAGCGGGTCGCGACTGCCGGCGACGAGGATCATCTGCCCCCCATCGCGCATCCGCCGCAGCTCGAGGCGCTCCAGCTGCGGCAGCTGTTCCTGCTGGACGTAGCCGAGCCCGTGCCGTCCCTCGTCGAGCATGTTCTGGTCGTCGATGAGTTCGAACGAGTCGTTGGCATGGACGAGCCGCTTCATCCCGGGCGAAGCGTTGACGTGCACGGCGCCGAGATCGAATTCGAGCGTGTAGCCGGGCGGCGACGAGCGGTGGTCGGCGATGATCCGGTGACCGCCGCCATGAGCGACGTGGCGGCAGAGCTGCCGGGTCCCCGGCGGGGTCCAGTCGACCGACTCCTCCCAGCGACGCCCCGTGCTCGCGTCGAGCCTCGACAGCCACGGATCCTGGTGGGCGACGAGGTCGTTGGTCGCGAAGACCGACCTGTCGACGGTGCGATCGAAGTCGAAGCGAAGCGAGCGCGGCTCCGCGCTGACCCCCGCCGAGCCCGGCTCAGGTCCCGGCAGCAAGCGCCACTGGACGGGCTCCGTGGCCTGCAAGGCGAGGACGATCTCCTCGAGCGGGAGGGCGGTGCCCGGAAGGCGCACGTCGGGCAGGGCGATCGCGGCACGGCGCTCGAAGGCGATCCCGACCGGGGTGGCGGCGAGCCGCTCGTGGTCGTCGAGCTGGGCGAGGAAGTGGTGCCGCGACTCCGGCGAGGCGCCCAGCGCGAGTACGGATCGCTGGTGCGGTTGGGCGAGGGCGTGGATGAGGCGCTCGACGAAGGTGCGGTTGGCCAACGCCGTCGTCCCCGGCGCGATCACGCAGATCCAGCGGCCGCGGGCGCTGTCGAGCGCCGCCTGCAGCCAGTCGGCAGCGGTCGCGGTCGGCGCATCGACGCTTCGCACCCCCTCGGCGAGCGGGCGCCGGGCCAGCACCTCGAAGTCGCCGCAGGTCTGCTCGGGGAGCGCGGCGAGATCTGCTCCCTGCCATTTCTCCCCCTGGTCGAGGAGGATCAGGGAGACCGCCGGGGCCCAGGCGGTCTTGATCTCCTCTTTGCGCTCGTACAGGCCGGGGTGGCGTCGCTCGATCGCCTCATGGAAGTCCTCCGGCCCGTAATCCATCGCGTTGACCCGGCTGAAGCCCTGGCGGCGATAGAGGAAGGTCGGTCCGTCGGCGTGGATGCCGACGACGCCCCGCTCCGCGAGCCGCAGGATCAGGTCCCAGTCCTCGTGTCCGACGACGATGTCCTCGGCGTAGCTGACGCCGTCCTTGGCGAAGACCCGGCGATCGAACAGCGCCGGCGCCGGGCAGTAGTTCTCTTTCATCAGCAGCCAGAGGTTGTAGGCGGGCAGGCGTACGAAGTCGTGGCGGCTGCCGCAGTGCTGGGCGTGGGGGTAGACGAAGCCGGTGTTCGGCGGGGCGGCCTCGAGCCGGGCGATCATCTGCTCGAGGGCGTCGGGGAAGAGTTTGTCGTCGGCGTCGATCGGCAGCACGTAGTTGGTCTCGAGCGCCGCCAGGGCTCGGTTCCGGGCGGCGCTGGGCCCGAGGTTCGAGGGCTGCCGAAGCACCTCGACCTCCGGATCGCGCTCGAGCTCCTCGATCGCGGCGATCGTCTCCGGGTCGTCGGAGCCGTCGTCGACGACGACCACCTGCGCCGGCGACAGCGTCTGCGCCTTGATCGACGCGATGCACTCGCCGAGGAAGATGCCGTGACGAAAGCAGGGGACGATGACCCCGATGCTGCGCTCTGGCGGCGGGGTCCGAGGCAGCTCCAGGGGCGGCCTGGGCGCCCCCGTGGCCGACCGATCCGCCGCCGCGTCGCCCCCGTCGTCCCCGTCGCCGCCGAGCGGCGTCGCGTTGCGCCAGCGACTGCTGACGGGTCGTGCGGCCAGCAGCCGCTCGTAGAGCGCTTCGTGGCGTCGCGCGGCGCCGGTGGCTTCGGCCGGAATCACGTCGATCCGGCTCGCCGGAATCTCCTCGGCGACGATCGTGTCCTTCATCGACTCGCTGGAAGCGGAGAAGGCATCGACCAGGTTTCCGTAGCGCCGGGTCACGTAGCGGACGTAGCCGCGACCGTCGCGGCGCTCGTCCATCCGCGCGCAGATGACCGGCGGGTGCGGCAGGCAGGCGATGTCCGGAAGGAGGTCGTAGCCGAGGCGCGAGTCGAAGATGTGGAGGACCTCGACTTCGCGGCTCTCGATGAGGGTGACGATGAACTCGGGAAAGCTGGCGCCGGGCATCAGGTCGGCGAGGTCCCAGACTTCATCGGCGTAGCGTTCGCACTCCGCCAACCCGGTGTTCGCCGCCGGCTCGGTGGTCACGATCGAGGGCGCCCAACGCTCGCGGTCGATCTGCTGGACCCACTCGATGGTGGACCCCGGGGCATCGGGTGCCTCGACGCTGGCCGCGAGGTGAAGCACCCGAGTCTGCTGTGTGGTCATGGGGGCCAATATATGAAGTTCCCGCCCTGGCTCGATCTGTAAGCTCGCCGGCATGAACAGCCGTCTTGCCGCGGCGCTGCGGGCATTTCGCGACGGGCCTGCCGAGCTATCCACCGCCAGCCCCGAGCCGCAGCGCGAGAATGGCGGCGACCCGCTTGACGAGGCGATCGCGACGCTGCGCGAGACGCCGATCGCCGAGATCCAGGCGCGCGGGTTCCACTTCCAAAGCCGCGACTACTACAGCCCCCTCAACGATCTCGAGTTCCTCGAGCAGAACCGCGATCTCTGGCAGCGGCGGGCGATGCCTCGCGGTATCGAGTGGGATCTCGACGCCCAGTTCGCCTTCGTCCGCCGCCTCGCCCCGGCGATCCTCGAGCTCGCCGACGTGCCGCAGGAGATGCCGCCCGGCCCCCCCAGCTACCACTGGCGCAATGACTTCTGGACCGGCGGCGACGCCCTGATCCATTACGGGTTGCTGCGGGAGGCGAAGCCGCGGCGCGTGGTCGAGGTCGGCTGCGGCTGGTCGAGCCTGCTGATGGCGCGGGCGCTGGCGCGGAACGAGGACGAGGGGGCGCCGCCGGCAACCGTCGATCAGGTCGAGCCATACGCGCGGACGGAGCTGCTGCGGGCGCTGCCGGAGGATTGGCGGCTCCACGAAACGATGCTCCAGCGGGCGCCGCTCGAGCTGTTCGAGCAGCTGGGCGACGGCGACATCTGCTTCTACGACGGCTCCCACGTCGCCCGCGCGGGAAGCGACGTCAACTGGTTCTTCTTCGAGGTGGTGCCCCGGCTCGCCCCGGGGGTGATCGTTCACGTCCACGACATCTTCTGGCCCTTCGACTATCCGGAGACATGGATCTTCGACCGTGGCCAGACCTGGAACGAGCAGTACGTCCTGCAGGCCTTCCTGATGCTCAACCGCGAGTTCGAGGTGATCGTCAGCAACTGCGCGATCTTCGATGCCTACGAGGGTGAGATGGAGGACCTGTTCGGCACGTTCCCCGTGGTCCGGAGCGGCTGCAGCCTGTGGATGCGGCGGAAGCCCGCCGCCGGGCGCGACGAGGATCGTGGGGGCGGGATCGGCGTCGCCGCGGGGTGACGTTCATATGGCAGGCTGCCCGGCGTGAGCCCCACGCCGAAGGTCGCGGTCGTCATCCCCAGCTGGAACTCGGCGGAGCTGCTGCCGCGCTGCCTCGATTCCGTGGCGGCGCAAGGCGAGGAGGTCGAGCTATTCGTCGTTGACAACGGTTCCGGCGACGGCACCTTGGAGCTGTTGCGCGAGCGCGACGTGCCGCACCTGGCGCTGCCGCGCAACGTCGGCTTCGCCGCCGCCGTCAACCTCGGCGCCCGGCGCAGCGAGGCCGAGGCGATCCTCGTCCTCAATGCCGACACCGTCCTGGAGCCCGGCTGCGTGGCGGCGCTGGCGGCGGCACTGGCGGCGGACCCGGGGCTGGGAGGCGTGCAGCCACGGCTCCTCCAGCTCGAGGCCGGCGGGCCGAGCGTCGACTCGGCTCGCCTCTACAGCGCCGGCCAGGCCCTGACCCGCGACGGCCGCGCGGTGGAGACCGGCGCGGGGGAGGCGCAGCGGCCCGAGCAGTTGGCCCCGCGCGAGATCTTCGGCGTCTGCGGCGCCGCCTGCCTGCTGCGCCGCGAGCTGTTCGAGGAGCTGGGCGGCTACGACGAGCGCTACTTCGCCTTCTACGAGGACGTCGACCTCAACGTGCGCGCCCGGATCGCCGGCTGGCGCTTCGGCTACGTCCCGGAGGCGGTCGTCTGGCACGTTGGCAACGCCTCCTGGTCGACCGGCGTCGGCCGCCCGAACGCCTGGAACGCGCGCCTGGTTGCCCGCAACCGCCTCGCCACCCAGCTCAAGTTCATTCCCGCGCGGGCGCTGCCGCGGGTCGCCGCCGTCGAGGTGGGAGCGCTGCTGCGTGCCGCCCGCCAGCGGCGCTTTCTGGCGACGCTGCGGGGAAAGCTCGCCGCCCTGCGCTGGCTGCCGGCGCTGCTGCGCGAACGAAGGCGGCTGCGGCGCGAGGGGAGCCTCGACCTGGCGCGCCGCTGGCTGGGCGCCTAGCCGCGAGCCGTCCGCCTAGGAGGGATTGGCGAAACCCCCGCACGCGTCCGGCGGCGGCGGACGCG
>CBIHMQ010000071.1:0-9347 GCA_966211075.1 uncultured bacterium | reverse complement strand
TAGAGCTTGGCCGGCTTGCCGGGATCGGTCGCGTCCTTGCGGAAGCGCGAGTCCTCGGCCGCCTCGCGGGCGGGTCGCAGCGGCGTGACGTCCTCGGGCGGCTGATTTGCGTGCATCAGCCGGATCGTATTGCCGCGACCAGCGCCTCACAGACCCGCTCGACCTGGCCCTCCTCCATGGACGGGAAGAAAGGCAGCGCCAAGGAGCGCGCCGAGGCCGCTTCGGCGACCGGGAACTGGCCCTCGCGGTAGCCGAGCTCGCGCAGGTGCGGGAAGAGGTGGATGCAGGGCAGGTAGGCCTTGCTGGCGACTCCCTGCTCGGCGAGGCGGCCGACGACGGCGTCGCGATCGACCCCCTCGGACAGGGTCACCGTGTAGACGAACCAGCCGCGCCGCTCGCGGTCGCGACCGGCGATCGGGGTCTCGACGCCCTCGACCGCGGCCAGTTGCTCGGCGTAGAGGGCGGCGACGCGGTCGCGGCCGGCTAGCAACCGGTCGAGCTTCTCGACCTGGGCGAGGCCGATCGCCGCGGCGACGTCGGAGAGCCGGTAGTTGAAGCCGAGCCGGTCGTGGTCTAGCCAGCCCATGTCGACGGCGCGGCCCTGGTTGCGCTCGCTGCGCAGCCGCGCCGCCTCCTCGGCGTCGCGGGGGACGATCATGCCCCCCTCCCCCGTCGTCATCTGCTTGTTGGCGTAGAAGGCGAAGGTGGCGAGGTTGCCGCGGGCGCCGACCCTCCGCCCCTCGGAGTCGACCGCGCCGAGCGCCTCGCAGGCGTCCTCGAGGACGCCGAGGCCGCGCTCGGCGGCGAGCCGCTCGAGCTCCGGCATCGCCGCCGGGTAGCCGAAGATGTGGACCGGCAGCAGGCCGACCGTGCGCTCGCCGACCGCCGCCGCGGCCGCCGCGGGGTCGAGGTCGAGCGTGACCGGGTCGACGTCGCAGAAGACCGGCCGGGCGCCCTCGTAGAGCAGGCAGTTGGCGGAGGCGACGAAGCTGAAGGGGCTGGTCACGACCTCGTCGCCGGGCCCCCAGCCGAGGGCGCGGACGCCGAGGTGCAGGGCGGTCGTGCCGCTGGAGACGGCGACCGCGTCCTCGACCCCGAGCCACTCCGCCAGCGCCCGCTCGAAGCGCTCGCCCATCGGCCCCAGCGAGAGCCGCCCGGAGCGCAGCACCTCGAGGACCAGCTCCTCCTCGCGCGGGCCCAGCTCCGGCCGGGCGAGCGGGATCCCCTCGGCGCTCACTGGAAGGCGTACTCCAGCGAGTCGACCAGGGCCTCCCAGGAGGCCTCGATGATGTTCTCGGAGACGCCGATCGTCCCCCATTCGCGCTCGCCGTCGGAGGAGTCGAGCAGGACCCGGGTGACCGCCTGGGTGCCGTGGGTCTCGTCGAGGATCCGCACCTTGTAGTTGGTCAGCTCGACGTCGGCGAGGTGCGGGTGGCGGTCGGCGATCGCCCCGCGCAGGGCGCGGTCGAGGGCGTTGACCGGGCCGTTGCCCTCGGCGACCCGCAGGTAACGCTCGCCGTCGACCTCGACCTTGATCGTCGCCTCGGTCTCGACCTCTCCCCCGGCCCGCTTCTCGGTCACGACCCGGAAGCTCTCCAGCTTGAAGAGCGGCTGGTAGTCGCCCGCCTCCTGGCGCAGCAGCAGTTCGAAGGAGGCCGGCGCCGCCTCGTAGTGGTAACCGCGGTGCTCGCGCTGCTTGAGCCGCTCGACCGCCCGCGCGGCGGCCGCGTCGTCGAGCTCGATCCCGGCCCGCTCGGCCTGGCTGCGGATCGTCGCCTTGCCGGAAAGCTCCGAGGCGAGGATGTCGCGCTCGTTGCCGACCACGGCCGGGTCGACGTGCTCGAAGGTGCTGGCGTCGGCGGCGACCCCGGCCGCGTGCATCCCCGCCTTGTGGGCGAAGGCGTTGCGGCCGACGTAGGCACGGTTCGGGTCCGAGGCCATGTTGCAGACTTCGTCGAGGTAGTGGGCGGTCGGGGTCAGGTTCGCCAGCTGCTCCTCGCTGACCACCTCGAAGCCCATCTTCAGCTGCAGCGAGGGCAGGATCGAGGCCAGGTTGGCGTTGCCGCAGCGCTCGCCGTAGCCGTTCACGCAGCCCTGCACGAGCCGCGCCCCGGCGCCGACCGCGGCCAGGGAGTTGGCGACCGCGCACTCGGCGTCGTTGTGGGTGTGGATGCCGATCTCGACCCGGTCGCCGACGTCGGCGAGGACCGCGGCGGTGGCGGCGGTGACGTGGTCGGGCAGGCTGCCGCCGTTGGTGTCGCAGAGGGTGACGTTCTCGGCGCCGGCGTCGGCCGCGGCGCGGACGCACTCGAGCGCGTAGCCGGGGTCGTCGCGGTAGCCGTCGAAGAAGTGCTCGGCGTCGAAGACCGGCCGCTTGCCCTGCTCGCGGCAGAAGGAGATCGAGTCGGCGATCATCGCCAGGTTCTCCTCGCGGGAGACGCGGATCACCTTCTCCAGGTGCAGGACCCAGCTCTTGCCGACCAGGCAGACGACCGGCGCGAAGGACTCGACCAGCGTCCGCAGGGCCTCGTCGTCCTCGGCGCGGAGGTCCCGGCGGCGGGTCATCCCGAAGGCCGAGACCGTCGCGTTCTCCAACTCCAGCTCGGCGAGCCGCGCGAACAGCTCCGCCTCCTTCGGGTTGGAGCTGGGGAAACCCGCCTCGATGAACTGGACGCCGAGCCGGTCGAGGGCCCGGACGACGTTGAGCTTCTCGCCCACGGAGAGCGACATGCCCTTGCCGCCCATGCCGTCACGCAAGGTGGTGTCGTAGAGCTTCACCTGTTCCATCTGTTTACTGCCTTTCGAAGTCGAAGATCGGGGGGACCCATGACGGGTCCGCGCGCGCGGGCGGAGCAGCCCGCGCCAGCCGCTAGGCGGCTGCGGTAATTCGCCCGATCGCGTCGAAAGCCAGGTACATCAGGAACCAACCTTACTCGCCGGGTCGACCTCGGCCGGCATCTCGACGAAGTCCAGCCACTCCAGGTACTCCTCGGCGCGGCCGTGGAGGGCATCGTCGAACCTTTTCTGGATCACGCGGGTGATCTCGCCAGGGGGCCCGAGCGGGTGGTTGTCGATCTCCCGGACCGGCACCAGCTCGGCGGCGGTCCCGGTCAGGAAGACCTCGTCGGCGAGGTAGAGCTCGGCCCGGGCGATGTCGCGCTCTTCGACGCGGTAGCCCATGTCGCGGGCGATCTGGACCACCGAGGCGCGGGTGATCCCGTCGAGGATCGCGTTGGTGTGCCCCGGCGTGATCAGGACGCCGTCGCGGACTACGAAGACGTTCTCGCCGGAGCCCTCGGAGACGTGGCCGTGCTGGTCGAGCAGGATCGCCTCCTCGTAGCCGCCTTTCTGGGCCTCGGTCTTGGCAAGGATCGAGTTGAGGTACTGGCCGGCCGCCTTGGAGTGCGGGATCAGGCTGTCGCCGGAGATTGCCCGCCAGGAGGAGACGGCGGCGCGAATGCCGCTGCGAGCTGCCTCCTCGCCGAGGTACACCCCCCAGGGGAAGGCGGCGACGATCGCTTCCACCGGCGCGTCGGTCGCGTAGAGCCCGAGGCTGCCGTAGCCGCGGAAGACGAGCGGGCGGATATAGCAGGAGCCGAGCCCGTTGCCGCGGATCAAGTCGTGGGTGCCCTGGCGGATCTCCTCCGCCGAGTAGGGCATCTCCAGGTAATAGAGCTCGGCTGACTTGGCGAGCCGGTCGAGGTGGTCGCGATGGCGGAAGACGGCGGGACCGCGATCCGTGTCGTAGCAGCGGATCCCCTCGAAAACCCCGGTTCCGTAGTGCATCGCGTGCGTGAGCACGTGCACCTGGGCGTCCTCCCAGGCGACCAGCTCGCCGTTCTTCCAAATCAAATCGACCCGCTCCATGTTGGGGAAGTATGCCCGATCAAACGCAGGTGATCGGGCCCGAGCCCGCGAAAGACGGCGGAAACGCAAAAAGGAGGCCCAGAAGCCAATGACCTCGAGGTTCATCCCCAAGCTCAACTACGCGAACGTGATCGGGACGATCGCGCTCTTCGTCGCCCTCGGCGGCGTCGCCGTCGCGGCCGGGCTGCCGCGCAACAGCGTCGGTCCCAAGCAGCTGAAGCGCGGTGCCGTCACCCCGGCGAAACTCCGCAAGGCGGCGGTGACCAGCGGCAAGCTGGCCCCCGGCGCGGTGACGCCCGGCAAGATCGGCCCCAACGCGGTCGGGCCGGGCAATATCGGCAACGGCGCCATCAACAGCGCCAAGATCGGCTCCGGCGCGGTGATCGCCCGCTCGATCAAGAACAACGTCGTCACCACCAACAAACTGAACGGCAACGCGGTCACGACGGCGAAGCTGGGCAACGACGCGGTCACCACCGCGAAACTGAACAGCGGCGCGGTGACCAATCCGATCCTCGCCAACGGTTCGGTCACGGCCAACAAGTTGAGCGCCAAGTTCGGCGAAGAAGTCGGCCCGATCGTCGGCAACCTGAAGGCCGGCCAGACCCTGCGCGGCGTCTTCGACGTCGGTGGCAGCGTCGTCGGCAAAGAAGCCGGCACGGTGAAAACCGCGAGCTACCGGGATTCGGTCGCGTTCCAGAACGCGCTGGCCGCGGCGGTGACCCCGAACGTAATGCCCCCCGGCATCGGCAGCGCCGCCTGCCCCGGCCTCGGCGCCGGAAACGCGACGCCGCAGGCGGCCGCCGGCCAGCTCTGCGTCTACGTCACGGCGGCGACGCCGGAAGCGACGCTGACCGTCGACGCCAACACCAACAGCCGGCTCGGCTTCGGCCTGCTCGCCCAGTTCAAAGACGGCGAAGCCGACAACCTCGTCCAGGGCGTCTGGGCGGTGACCGCTCCCTAGGAGCTGCCGAGGACGGCGAGGACCGCGTCGGTCATCTCGTCGGTCCCGACCTCGACCTCGGCGGGGACGTCTGGCATCGGAGGCGGTGCCAGCGTTCCCGCCGCCAGGTCCGGGGTGCGCAGTCCCTTCTCGAGGACCGCGTCGACCGCGTCCTCGATGCGGGCGGCGTCGTCGGCCCGGCCGAAACCGTGCCGCAGCATCATCGCCGCAGAGAGGAAGGTCGCGAGCGGGTTGGCGATCCCCTTGCCGGCGATGTCCGGCGCCGAGCCGTGGACCGGCTCGAAGAGCCCCGGGACGCCGTCCTCGCCGAGGCTGGCGGAGGGCAGCATTCCCAGCGAGCCGGTCAGCATCGCCGACTCGTCGCTGAGGATGTCGCCGAAGAGGTTCTCGGTGACGATCACGTCGAAGTCGGCTGGGCGCGAGACCAGCTGCATCGCCGCGTTGTCGACCAGCAGGTGGTCGAGCTCGACGTCGTCGTACTCGGGAGCGATGCGGGTGACGACCTCGCGCCAGAGCCGCGAGGTCTCCAGGACGTTGGCCTTGTCGACCGAGGTGACGCGCGGCCGGCGGCCGGAGCCGGCGGCGCGCCGGCGGGCCGCTTCGAAGGCGGTGCGGGCGATCCGTTCGATTTCGGCGGCGTCGTACTCGCAGGTGTCGTGGGCGGCGTCGCCGTCGCGGCCGGAGGCGCCGAAGTAGATGCCGCCGGTTAGCTCGCGGACGACCAGCAGGTCGGTCCCGGCGATCCGCTCCTCGCGCAGCGGGCTGGCGCCGACCAGCGCCGGGCTGGGCCGGACCGGGCGCAGGTTGGCGTAGAGGCCCATCCCCTTGCGGAGGCCGAGCAGGCCCTGCTCGGGGCGCGGCGCGTCCGGGTCGGTGGTGTCCCACTTGGGACCGCCGACGGCGCCGAGCAGGACCGCGTCGGACTCGCGGCAGGCGGCCAGCACCTCGTCGGTGAGGGCGGTGCCGTGGGCGTCGATCGAACAGCCGCCGAGCGGGTGCTCGGTGAACTCGAACTCGCCGAAGGTCTCCAGCAGTCGCCGGGTCGCGGCGACGATCTCCGGCCCGATCCCGTCGCCGGGCAGCAGGACTATGCGGGGCGCATCGCTCACGGGGCGGCCACTTTACGCGCTTCGCTCAGGCGGCGACGGCATCGATGTTGAGCCGCACGTAGTCGAGTTTCAGCGGCTTCCCCTCGAGGGCGAGGATCTCGTCGTAGAAGGGCTCGCGCAGCTCTTCCGGGAGCCGCTCCAGGTGGGCGCCGAGGCAGACCGTGGCGACGAAGTCGCGCGGCTCCGGCGGCGTCACCGACCAGGGTTCCAGCCAGCAGCGGACCCGCTCGAAGCCCGCCCGCCGGAGCCGCTCCTCGGTCTCCTCCGCCGTTGCATAATTCCAGGGCCGGTCGAAGTCATCGAAGTAGGGCGCGTAGGGCTCACGGGTGGCGACCTCCTCGCCGGCGCGGCGGAACGTCTCGATGTTGCCGGCGCCGCCGCACTGGGCTGCCAGGCGGCCACCGGGGCGCAGCGCCGCGTGCAGGCGGGCGAAGAGCAGGTCGTGGTCGGCGATCCAGTGGAAGACGGCGCTGGAGAAGGCCGCGTCGACCTCGTCTTCCAGCTCGAGCGCGGTCAGGTCGCTGTGGATCGCCCGGTCCCCGGGCCGCAGCACGCCGCCCACGGCCTCGATCATCGAAGCCGAGCCGTCGACCGCGACGACGCGGCCCCGTGGCACCCGCTCGATCACCAGGCCGGTGACACGGCCGCTGCCGCAGCCGGCGTCGAGGACCGTCTCGTCGCCGCGGAGGTCGAGCCGGTCGAGGGTCGCGTTGGCCCAGTCCTCGTGCGGGATCGAGACCCGCTCGTAGGTCTCGGCGTCCCAGTCGCGGCTGACCTTCATCTCAGAGCGCGGTCGTGACCGGCGCCGGCCGTGCCGCCGCCCGCTCCTCGTAGGTGTCGATCGCGCCCGCGTTCTCGAGGGTGATGCCGATGTCGTCGAGGCCGTTCAGCAGCCGGTGCTTGACGTCGTGCTCGATCGAGAACTGGAAGACGCCGGCGGCGCAGGTGACAGTCTCGTCGTCGACGTCGATCCGCGCCTCACCGGCCTCGGCGACCGCCCTGCACTGCTCCTCCCCGAGCACCGCCGGCAACAGCCCGATCTTCGTGCAGTTGGAGTAGAAGATGTCGGCGAACGAGGGAGCGACGATCGCCTCGAAGCCGAAGTCCTCCAGCGCCCAGGGGGCGTGCTCGCGCGAGGAGCCGCAGCCGAAGTTGCGGCCGGCGACCAGGATCGGGTTCGGCTCCAGCTCGATCTCGCCGTCGCGGATCCAGTCGTAGAAGAGGAACTCGCCGAAGCCGGTCCGCTCGACCCGTTTGAGGAACTGCTTGGGGATGATCTGGTCGGTGTCGACGTCGCTGCGGTCCAGCACCGACACCTTGCCCTCGATGACGTCAATCGGTCGCATGTTCAGCTCCAATCCCTGATGTCGACGAAATGGCCCTCGATGGCGGCCGCGGCGGCCATCTTCGGGCTGACCAGGTGGGTGCGCCCGCCCTTGCCCTGGCGGCCCTCGAAGTTGCGGTTCGAGGTCGAGGCGCAGCGCTCACCCTCCATGAGGATGTCCGGGTTCATGCCCAGGCACATCGAGCAGCCCGCCTCGCGCCATTCGAAGCCGGCGCCGCGGAAGACCTCGTCGAGGCCCTCGGCTTCGGCGGCGGCTTTGACCTGCTGGGAGCCGGGCACGACCATGCCGTGCACCGAGCTGGCGACCTTGCGGCCCTCGACGATCGCCGCCGCCTCGCGCAGGTCCTCGATCCGAGAATTGGTGCAGGAGCCGATGAAGACCCGTTCCGGGGCGATCTCGGTCATCGGCGTGCCGGCCTTCAGTCCCATGTAGGTGAGGGCGCGTTCGGCGGACTCGCGGTCGGCCGGAGTCTCCATCGCCGCCGGATCGGGGACCCGGTCGGTGACCTCGATGACCATCCCGGGGGTCGTTCCCCAGGTGACCATCGGCGAGATGCCGGAGGCGTCGATCTCGACCTCGGTGTCGAAGCTTGCACCCGCCTCGGTCGGCAGCTGCCGCCAGGCCTCGACGGCGGCCTCGAAGTCGGCTGGCGCCGCGGCCTTGCCGCGCACCCACTCGAAGGTCCGCTCGTCGGGGGCGATCATCCCGGCGCGGCCGCCGCCCTCGATCGTCATGTTGCAGATCGTCATCCGGCCCGGCATCGCCAGCGCCTCGATCGCCGGTCCCGCGTACTCGACGGCGTAGCCGGCCATGCCGCCGGTGCCGAGGCGCCCGATCGTCGCCAGGATCAGGTCCTTGGGCGTGACCCCGGCGCCGAGCGCGCCGCTGTAGTTGATCCGCATCGTCTGCGGCCGCTTCTGGACCAGGCACTGGGTCGCCAGCACGTGCTCGACCTCGGAGGTGCCGATCCCGAAGGCCAGCGCCCCGAAGGCGCCGTGGGTGGAGGTGTGGCTGTCACCGCAGACGATCGTCATGCCCGGCTGGGTGACCCCCAGCTCCGGGCCGATCACGTGGACGATGCCCTGCTTGTCGGAGCCCAGCGAGTAGATCGGGATCCCGAACTCCTCGCAGTTGCGCTCCAGGGTCTCGACCTGGACGCGGGAGAGCTCGTCGGCGATCAGCCGGGCGACCATGGTGCCGTCGGTGGGCACGTTGTGGTCGGCCGTGGCCAGCGTCTTGTCGGGGCGGCGCACCGGCCGGCCCGCCATCCGCAGCCCGTCGAAGGCCTGCGGCGAGGTGACCTCGTGGACCAGGTGCAGGTCGATGTAGATCAACCCGTCGGAAACCTCGTGGGCCTCCCAGATCTTGTCGAACATGGTTTTGGGCATAGCGTCAGCTCCTCCTCAGGCCGGCGGCGATCACGGCGAGGAAGCGGGTCGGCTCCTCGCCTTCGTTCTCGAAGTGATGGGGAAGGTCGGCGTCGAAGGTGACGCTGTCGCCGGCGCCGAGCTCGTGGCGGCTGCCGTCGACGACCAGGGCCAGGGTCCCGGACAGGACGACGGCCGTCTCGCGGCTGCCGGGCTCGTGCATCGGCGGGTCCTCGCGGCCGCCGGTGCTGGCGCCGGGCTCCAGCGTGTGCAGGGAGACGTCCGCGCGCTGCCCGGGCAGCGGCGGCGTCAGCTCCTCGAAGCGGGGGCCGCCGCGCTCGGAGTGGCGGCGGGAGTCGGCGCGGCTGACGGCGACGTGCGAGCCCTCGTCCAGACGCAGCAGCTGCGAAAGCGTCAGCTCCAGGCCGGCGGCGATCTTGGCGGCTACCGCCAGGGTCGGGCTGGTCTCGCCGCGCTCGACCTGCGAGAGCATCGGCGCGCTGACGCCGCTGCGCTCGGCCAGGTCCCGCAGCGAGAGCCCCATCGCCTCGCGCAGGGCGCGCATGCGGGAGCCGACGGTCGGGGCCGTAGCGGCAACGCCATTGGCGTTCGGGGCGGTCGTCTCCTGGGTCGCCATCGTCGCTTGTACGTTATCACGAACGCTTGTATATCCGGACCCCATCCCCTCCCATCC
>CBIHMQ010000070.1:0-9348 GCA_966211075.1 uncultured bacterium | reverse complement strand
GCGACTTTACGCGCGACGCCCGAGACGAGACATGGATTGAGCGCCTTCAGCTCGAGATACTGCCCCATCGCCGGCGACGGCCCGGCGCACCGCCCGGCAGACGATCGTCGGCTTTGCCGCCGAACACGGCAACGCGCTCGGTCGGGCCCGCGAGAAGCTGACCCGCAAGGGAGCCGACCTGATCGTCCTCAACGACGTCTCGAACGCCGCGATCGGCTTCGAGAGCGGGGAAAACGAGGTCACCCTGATCGAGAAGGAGGGCGAGACCGAGATCCCGATCGCCTCCAAGGACAGCGTCGCCGAGGCGATCCTCGACAAGGTCGACGGCATTCGGACCAAAGAGGCGCTGCCCCGCGAATAGAGCGGGCTATACTGGCCTCAAGCTTTTCCATCCCAATGCGGTGTCGAGAAGTGGGCCTGGCCCACTTTTTTTTCGGCCCCGAACCAGGCATGACCGACCTCCAGCAAGACATTCAGCAGCAGCTATCCGGCCTCGATCCCGAAATCGAGGTGGTTGCCGTCGAGCAGCCGCGGACCGACACGCTTCGCCTCTTCATCGACCATCCCAACGGCGTCGACCTGGGGCTCTGCGAGCGCGTCACCAAGCACCTCCAGCACCTCCTCGCGGACCACTCGCTGGAGGTCTCATCGCCTGGCCCCAAGTACCGCGACCGCAGCAGGACTTCCAAGAGCAAGGAGCAGGTTCAGTGAGCAAAGAGATCGTCGACGCCGTCAAAGCTCTCGAGCAGGAGAAGGGAATCTCCGCCGACAAGCTGATGGACGCCCTCGAGGACGCGCTCCTCTCGGCCTACAAGAAGACGCCGGGGGCGGCCAAATACGCCCGCGTCGACCTCGATCACGAAACCGGGGACTTTCGCGTCTTCGAACTGATCCTGCCGCCGGAGCTGGAGGAGAAGCTGCTGGCCGAGGCCGCCGAGCAGCAGGAGGAGGAAGAGCGCCAGGTCGATCCCGAGACCGGCGAGCTGCGCGAGCCCGAGGATCCCGAGCTCGACCCGGAGATGATCGCTCCTTACGAGGACCAGATCTCGACCAGCGACGTCACCCCCGAAGACTTCGGCCGGATCGCCGCCCAGACCGCCAAGCAGGTGATCCTGCAGCGGATCCGTGAGGCCGAGCGGCAGATGATGTACGACGAGTACCAGGACCGGGTCGGCGAGCTGATCACCGGGATCATCCAGCAGTCCGACAAGCGCTACACGCTGGTCCAGCTCCGCGAGCGGGTCGAGGCGCTGCTGCCGAAGTCCGAGCAGGTCTACAACGAGCGCTACGACCACGGGATGCGCGTCAAGGCCGTGATCACCGACGTCTCGGACTCGACCAAAGGGCCGGCGATCGTCGTCTCCCGCCGCAGCCCGGAGCTGATCAAGAGCCTCTTCGAGCTCGAGGTGCCGGAGATCGCCGACAAGCTGGTCGAAATCGTCGGCGTCGCCCGCGAGCCCGGCTACCGCTCCAAGATCGCCGTCGTCTCCCACGCCGAAGGGGTCGACCCGGTCGGCGCCTGCGTCGGCCCGCGCGGCTCGCGAGTGCGGATGGTCGTCTCCGAGCTGCGCGGCGAGAAGATCGACATCATTCCCCACAACGACGAGCCGGCCCGCTTCGTCGCCAAAGCGCTCTCGCCGGCCCGCGTGCGCGAGGTGATCGTCGACGATGAAGAGCGCCAGGCGACCGTGATCGTCCCCGACGACCAGCTCTCGCTGGCGATCGGCCGAGACGGCCAGAACGCCCGTCTCGCCGCCCGTCTGACCGGCTGGCGCGTCGACATCAAGTCCGAGACCGAGTTCGCCTCCGAGGAAGTCGAGATGGAGATAGAGGGCGAGGAACAGTCCGACGGCCACTGCATGGCGGTCCTGACCACCGGTCGCCGCTGCCCGAACGCGGCGGTGCCGGGCTCGACCTACTGCGGCCTGCCGACCCACCAGGCGCTCTCGCGCTTCGAGACCAGCCAGGTGGCGATCCTCGCCGACGTCTCCGAAGCCGAGATCGAGATCCTCGCCGACCCCGATGGCGACGAGGGCCAGGTCAACGAGATCGTGGCGCGGGCGTCCGCGAACTTCGTCGAGGAGCCATCCTCCGCACCACCCGCGGACGAAGCCGCCGAGGCCGGCTCCTCTGAGATAGCGGCCCCCGAGGCGGGTGACGGCGATGCTCCGGCTGAGGAGAAGGTCGCCGAGGAGGCGGAGCAGGCTTAGTGGCTAAGAAGCGGGTTCACGAGATCGCGAAAGCGCAAGGCGTCAGCTCGAAGGAGCTGCTGGCGGCGCTGAAGGCTGCCGGCGTCGAGGCCAAGGCCGCGGCTTCCAGTGTCGAGGAGGCCGATGCGCTGAAGGCGATCCAGGCCGCCAAGGGGAACGGCGGCGCCCAGGCGACCGCGGCACCGGCGAAGCCGGCGCCGAGCGGGGCCGCTCCGGCCCCCCAGCAGCCGGCGGCGCCCCCCAAAGCCCCGGCTGAGAATGCCGCTCCGCCCAAAGGGGCGCCAAAAACCTCCACCAAACCCGTGCGCGCCGCCGGTGCGCAGGGGGGCGGGGGCGGCGGTACCGCCGCTTCGAAAAAACGCCGGGTCGTGATCGACTCGCAGGCCGCCCGGCGCGACCAGATGGGCGGCCCGCCCCCGCAGCGGCCGCCGCGCCGCCGCGGCGGTCGTCGCCGCAGGCCGTTGCTGGAGGAGCCGCCGATGGGTCCGACGACGCCCGCCGAGCCCGAGGCGACCAAGGTCAACTCCGGCGCCACCGTCCGCGAGGTCGCCGAGTCGCTTGGCCTGGCCCCGGCCGAGGTGATCAAAAAACTGATGATGATGGGCGAGATGGCGACGCTCACCCAGACCCTCACCGATGAGTCGGTGAAGGCGATCGCGGACGAGTACGACCGCAAGATCGAGATCGTCACCGCCGCCGAGGAGGAGCCCGAGGAGCCGCAGTTCGCCGACGCCGAGGAGGACCTCACCGACCGTCCGCCCGTGGTCACGATCATGGGCCACGTCGATCACGGCAAGACCTCGCTGCTGGACGCGATCCGCGAGACCGAGGTCGCCGCGGGCGAGGCTGGCGGCATCACCCAGCACATCGGCGCCTATCAGGTGCACCACGACGAGAAGACGATCACCTTCCTCGACACCCCCGGTCACGCCGCCTTCACGGCGATGCGTGCCCGCGGGGCCAAGGTCACCGACGTCGCCGTCGTGGTCGTCGCCGCCGACGACGGCGTCATGCCGCAGACCAAAGAGGCGATCGACCACGCCCGCGCCGCCGACGTGCCGATGCTGATCGCGGTCAACAAGGTCGACAAAGAGGGCGCCCAGCCCGACCGGGTCCGCAACGAGCTCGCTCAGGAGGGCCTCAGCCCGGAGGAGTGGGGCGGCGACACCGTCTTCTGCGACGTCTCGGCCAAGACTCACCAGGGCCTCGACAACCTGCTCGACATGATCCTGCTGGTGACCGAGCTCGAGGAGCTCGGCGCCAACCCCGACGCGCCGGCCTCCGGCACCGTGATCGAGTCCCAGCTCGACCCCGGCCGCGGCCCCGTCGTCACCGTCCTCGTCCAGCGCGGCACCCTGCGGGTCGGCGATTCGCTGGTCGCCGGGCCGCAGTGGGGCCGGGTGCGGGCGATGCAGGACTTCACCGGCGCTCGCGTCGAGGCCGCCGATCCCGGCATGCCGGTCGAGGTGCTCGGCTTCGACGGAGTCAGCGACGCCGGCGAGTTCGTCCAGGCGGTCGAGAACGACCGCCGCGCCCGCCAGCTCGCCCAGGAGCGCGCCAACCGCCTCAAGACCGAGGCCCTGGCCCGTCGCCAGGCCCGCAAGGTCAGCCTCGACGAGGTCTTCGCGCGCGCCCAGGAGGGCGACATCAAGGAGCTCAACATCGTCCTCAAGTCCGACGTCGCCGGCTCTCTGGAGGCGCTCCAGGACGAGATCGCCAAGGTCCCGCAGGAGCGGGTCGCGATCAACATCATCCACTCGCAGACCGGGGGCATCAACGAGTCCGACGTGATGCTCGCCTCGGCCTCCGACGCGATCATCATCGGCTTCAACGTGCGCCCCCTGGCCGACGCGCGCCGCGCCGCCGAGCGAGAGGGCGTCGACGTTCGCACCTACTCGGTCATCTACAAAATCACCGAGGATCTGCGTAACGCGATGGAGGGCCTGCTGGAGGCCGTCGAGGTCGAGGAGACCGTCGGCGAGGCCGAGATCAAACAGACCTTCAAAGCCTCCAAGGTCGGCCGCATCGCCGGCTGCCTGGTCACCGAGGGCAAGGCCGTTCGCGCCGCCAACATCCGCCTGATCCGCGAGGGCACCGTCATCTGGACCGGCAAACTCGCCTCTTTGCGTCGTTTCAAAGATGACGTGCAGGAAGTCGAGGAAGGCCAGGAGTGCGGCGTCGTCCTCGACGGCTACGCTGACGTCAAGGAGGCGGACGTGCTCGAGTTCTTCCAGACCAAACAGGTCGAGCAAACGCTGGAGTAGGATGGCCGGCCCCCGCATGCGGCGCATCAACGAGGTGCTTCGCGAGGTCGTGGGGGCGGCGATCTCAAGCGATTTGAGCGACCCCCGTATCGGCTTCACGACCGTGACCTCTGTAGAGACGAGCCCCGATCTGCGCCACGCCAAGGTGTTCGTCAGCGTGCTCGGCGACGAGGAGGCCCGCGAGGCGACGCTCGCAGGCTTGCGCTCTTCGCACGGCGTGATCCAGGCACGGATTGCCGCCGAGACGCGGATGAAGCGGACCCCGACCCTGACCTTCCATTACGACAACACCGTCGAGCAAGGGGTGCGGATCTCCCACCTCCTCGACGACGGTGCCGACGGGGAGGAACCGCGATGAGCGAGGCGCCGCCGATCCTCACCACCGACCTGGAGACGGTCGCCGCCGAGCTGCGCAATCGCGACCGCTTCCTGCTCACCGCCCACGAGGGGCCCGACGGCGACGCGCTCGGCTCGCTGCTGGGCATGCACCAGCTGCTGCGGTTGCTCGGCAAGGACTCGGTGATGTTTCTCGCCGCCAAGGAGTTCCCGCTGCCGGTCGAGTACCGCTTCCTGCCCCTCGAGGAGGTCTTCCACGAGCCGCCCGCCGACATGGCCGACCGCACCGTGGTCTTCCTCGACTGCGGCAACATCGACCGCATGCCGGTCGACTTCCTCACCGAAGGCGGCAACACCGTCATCAACATCGACCACCACCACGACAACACCCGCTTCGGCGACTACAACCTGGTCCAGGTCGGCGCCTCGAGCACCGCCGAGATCGTCTACGACCTCGCCGTCCTGCTCGGCGTGAGGCTGACCTCCGAGATGGCCTCGGCCCTCTACGTCGGCCTCGTCACCGACACCGGCAAGTTCATGTACGAGAGCACGACGGCCCACACCCACCGGGTCGTCGCCGAGTTGATCGAAGCGGGGGTCGACATCGACGACACCTACCGGCGACTCTACGAGCACGTGCCCCTGGAGAAGGTGCGGCTGGTCTCGCGGGCGCTCGACCAGATCCACCGCTACTGCGACGAGCGGCTGGTGATGACCTACATCACCAGCGCCGATTACAAGGCGACCGGGGCGGGGGAGGAGATGACCGAGGGGGTGATCGACCACCTGCGCTCGATCGATGGCGCCAAGGTCGCCGCCGTGGTCCGCGACCTCGGCGAGCGCGGCCGCGCCGCCCGCAAGGTCAGCCTCCGCTCCAGCGAGGGTGACGTCGACGTCTCGGCGATCGCCCGCAAGCGCGGCGGCGGCGGCCACAAGCGCGCCGCCGGCTTCTCGACCGACCTCGAGCTGGACGATCTGGCCTCGTTCCTCTGCGCCGAGGTAGTCGCCCAACTGGATCCCTAGCGATGGTCGCCGCCGACGCTGGAGGAGCGGTGCTGCTCTACGACAAGCCGGCCGGAGTGACCTCCCACGACGTCGTCGCCAAGGTCCGCCGCGAGCGCGGCTGCAAGGCCGGACACGCCGGCACCCTCGACCCCTTCGCGACCGGGCTGCTGCTGATCCTGCTCGGCAAGGCGACGAAGCTGCAGCGCTTCCTGGTCGGTTTGCCGAAGACCTACCTGGCGACCGCCCGGCTCGGCTGGCGCTCCAGCACCGGCGATCCCGACGGCGAGCTGACCGAGACCGGCCGCGTTTCCGGCTCTCTGGAGCTGCCGACCGGGACGGTCCGCCAGCGGGTGCCGATGACCTCGGCGGTGCGGGTAGGCGGCGAGCGCCTCTACAGGAAGGCGCACCGCGGCGAAGCCGTGGAAACGCCGGAGCGGGACGTCGAGGTCTACGCCGCCGAGCTGCTCGGGGCCGAGGGCGAGACGGCCCGCTACGAGATCGAGTGCTCGGCCGGGACCTACGTGCGGACCCTGATCGAGACCCTCGGCGACGCCTACTGCGCCGAGCTGCGCCGCACCGCGATCGGGCCCTTCCGGGTCGAGAACGCCGGCGAAGAGCTGCCGGCGGCGCGGGTGGCGGAGATGGTCCCCGCCGTCGGGATGGCGCTCCGATGAGCATCGAGGTCACCTCGCTGCCCGACGCGAAGCCGCGGTCGCGCCACGTCGCGATCGGCACCTTCGATGGCGTCCATCTCGGCCACCAGGTGGTGATCGACGACGCCGACACCGTCCTCACCTTCGACCCGCATCCGCTCGAGGTTCTCCATCCGGCGGCGCTGCCGAAACTGATCATGCCGTTCTCGGTCAAGCGCGACGTGATCGAGGGCCTCGGCGTCCGCGAGCTCGTCGTGATCCCCTTCGACGCCGAGTTCGCCAAGCGCAGCGCCGAGGACTTCATCGAGCACGTCCTGGTCGAGACGCTGACCGCCGAGCGCGTCTCGGTCGGCGAGAACTTCCGCTTCGGAGCGAAGGCGAAGGGGGACCCAACGATGCTGGCCGCCCATCCGGAGTTCGAGACCCGGGTGACGCCGCTGGTCGAGGTCGACGGCGAGACCGTCTCCTCGACCCGGATCCGCGCCCTGGTCGCCGCCGGCGACATGGTCGGCGCCCGCCACTGCCTCGGCGCCCCCTTCATGGTCGAGGGCGAAGTCGTGACCGGCGACCAGCGCGGCCGCGAGCTCGGCTTCCCGACCGCCAACATCGTCCCCGACGACCGCCTGGCGATCCCCGGCCACGGCGTCTATGCCGCCTTCGCCAACGGCGTCCCGGCCGCGGTCAACGTCGGCATCCGGCCCACCTTCGAGACCGGCCGCGGCGTCCTCATCGAGACCTATCTGATCGACCGCGAGGAAGACCTCTACGGCACGACCCTGCGCGTCGCCTTCGTGGAGCGGTTGCGGGGAGAGAAGCGCTTCCCCGACGCCGAGCAGTTGATCGCGCAGATGCGCGAGGATGTCGCGGACGCGAAGCGCGTCTGTGGTAGCTTCCAGCGGCCGTGACCCGCCGGGTGACGGCGTTTTTATGAGCCTGACGAAAGAGAAAAAGAGCGAGCTGATCGGCAAGTACGGTCGCGCCGATGGCGACACCGGCTCCGCCGAGGTTCAGGTCGCCCTGCTCACCGAGCGCATCAACGACCTCACCGAGCATCTCCGCACCCACGCCAAAGACCACCACTCGCGGCGCGGGCTGCTGATGCTGGTCGGCAAGCGCCGCCGGATGCTGCGCTACCTCGAGCGCACGGACCTCGAGCGCTACCGCGCTCTAGTCGCCGACCTCGGCCTGCGTCGATGATCGCGGTCGGGGAGAGCGCCCCCGACTTCAGTCTCCGCGACCAGGACGGCGAGCAGGTCTCGCTGGCCGATTTCCGCGGGCGGAAGGTGATGTTGGTCTTCTACCCGTTCGACTTCAGCCCGGTCTGCTCCGACCAGCTCTCGCTGTACCAGGAGGTCAAGCCGGAGATCGAGGCAAAGGGAGTGACCCTGGTCGGCGTCAGCGTCGACAGCCCCTACGCCCACAAGGCCTTCCAGGAGAAGCTCGGCATCGACGCCACCCTGCTTGCCGACTTCGAGCCGAAGGGCGATGTCGCCCGCGCCTACGGCTCCTATCTCGACGGCCCCGGGATGGCCAACCGCACCCTCGTCCTCGTCGACGAGGAGGGCAGGGTCGCCTGGACCTACGAATCGCCGACCCCCGGCGAGTTCCCCGGCGCCAACGTCATCTTCGACGCCCTCGCCTAGCGGCGGGATGAACGAGCTGACCAGCGCCCCGGTGCCGCCGCTGGGGCCGGAGGACCACGTTCGTGGCGAGGGAGAGCTGCTCATGGTCTATGCCGACCTGGCCTGCCCGCACTGCGCGGCGGCCTGGGCGGAGATCAAGGCCCGGCCGAACCGCGTCGCCTTCCGGCACTTCCCGGTTGCCAGCAAGCACCCGCGCGCTCCGGCCCTGCACGCCGCCGCGGAGGCGGCCGGCCGCCAGGGTGCCTTCTTCGCGATGGTCGACTCGCTCTACGCCGACCCCGCCCACGTCGACGATCCCCACCTCTGGCGCCGGGTCGAGGAGCTCGGCCTCGACCTCGATCGCTTCGAGGCCGACCGCCGCTCGGAGGCGGTCGCGGCCCGGGTGAAGCGCGATTTCGCGTCCGGGATCCGCGCCGGGGTCACGACCACGCCGGCGCTGTTCTAGGGTCTGGGGGAATGGAGCCCTCGCCCAGCTTCGCGGCCCATGAGGTCGACCTGCACGGTCACCACGCGATCTACCGCGAAGTGGGAGAGGGACCGACCGTGGTCCTGATCCACGGGATGATCAACTCCTCGCGGCACTGGGAAGAGGTGGCGCTGCGGCTGGCGCCGTCGCACCGGGTCATCGCCCCCGACCTGATCGGCCACGGCGACTCGGCTACCCCGCGCGGCGACTACTCGCTCGGCGCCCACGCGGCCAGCATTCGCGACCTGCTGGCAACGATCGGGGTGGAGCGGGCGACGATCGTCGGCCACTCGCTCGGCGGCGGCGTCGCGATGCAGTTCTTCTACCAGTTCCCCCAGCGCACCGAGCGGCTTGTCTTGATCTCCAGCGGTGGCCTCGGGCCCGAGGTCAGCCCGCTGCTGCGCGGCGCGGCCCTGCCCGGCGCGGCGACCCTGCTGCGGGCCGCCACCAACCGGGCGCTGGTCTCCGGCCTGGCCGGGGCGGGGGCGAGGATGCGCGCCGCCGGGCACGGCAAGGGCGTCTACCTGGAGGCGGTGGCGCGGGCGCTGCGGCCGCTGCAGGAAGCGGGCTCCCGACAGGCGTTCCTGGAGACGCTGCGGGCGGTGATCGACATCCACGGCCAGCGGGTCAGCGCCCGCGACCGGCTTTACCTGCTGGGCGAGATGCAGACGCTGATCGTCTGGGGCGGGCGCGACCGCACGATCCCGATCGAGCACGGCCGCGAAGCCCACGACGCGATCCTCCACAGCCGTTTCGAGACGCTGCCCCGGG
>CBIHMQ010000069.1:0-9355 GCA_966211075.1 uncultured bacterium | reverse complement strand
GCTTCGTCGTCGGTCACCGACGAGGCGCTCTCCTACCGGGCGCGGCTGATTCTCGGCGACGCTCTCCCCCGCCCGCGGGGTTGAGGCCGACGACACGGCGGTCTCAGGCGAGCCGGCGCTCGAAGGTCTTCTCGAGCGCCCGCTCGTCCGCCTCGCCGGCGACGGTCTTGTCGAGCCGGACGGAGGCGCGACGGCCGTCGAGGTGGAGCGTCGCCACCTGGTTGTCGAAGTAGGGCCCCTCGACCGTGCGCCAGCCCAGCCCCGGCGCGGGCGCCCCGGCCAGCCGCGCCAGGCCGCGGGCGAGCGCCGCGAAGGGGCGCGAGAACCCGGCCCGGACGACCCGGCGCTCGCGGCGGTCGAGCGGGTTGCGGTAGGGCGAGCAGACGACCTGGGCGACGGCGCTCCGCACACCCGCCTCGGGCCGGAACCCGATTTCCGCCACATAGGCGTGGTGGACGTCGCCGGAGATCAGCGCGATCGTCGCCGGCGCCCTCCCCCGCTTCCCGGCCGCGACCTCTTCCAGCAGCCGGCGCAGGCGTTGGAAGGAGAACTGGAACGAGGCCCAGTGATCGAAGTCGACGGCGCGGCGGAGCTTCTCGCTGGCCCGCGCCACGAGCCCTCCCCAGGCGCCGTCGCAGAGGCGCTCGTTCCAGGCCTCGAGGTGGTGGAACCCCGGCGAGAGCAGGTAGGGAACCGTGGTCGCGATCAGCAGGTGGTCGAAGTCGCCCTCGGCGTGGGAGACGATCCACTCCCAGGTCTCGTCGTCGAAGATCGAGCGGCGCTCGCGCTCGAGCACGCGGGCCGCCCGCGAGTCCATGAAGATCGCCCGCACCCCGCCGACGTCGCGGCAGAAGCTCCAGCGCACGCCGGCGGCGGTACCGGCGATCCCGTGCGCCCACTCGCGCAACACCGCGGTCGCGTCGGGGTTGCCGCGGACCTTCGCGTAGAGCTCGTTGTCGTCGAGCTCGCGCGGCGAGAGGTTGCCGAGGTGCTGGTAGACCCAGTAGCTGGCGATGCCGGCGATCGCCCGCTCGTGCCACCACTCCTTGGCTTCCATCTCCTCGTGCCAGGAGCGGGAGATGTTCCAGTCGTCGCTCATGTCGTGGTCGTCCCAGACCATCGAGGTCGAGACCGTCGAGAACAGCCAGCGGATCAGCGGGTCGCTCCAGGCCTCTTCGTAGAGGAAGGTGTACTCCTCGTAGTCGAGCACCTCCTCGCCGGGCGCCGGCTCGGTGCTGCGGCGGGCGCGGATCCGCTCGCGGGCCCGCGGCGAGGCCTCGTCGACGTAGACCTGGTCGCCGAGCAGGAAGAGCAGCTCCGGCCACTCGCTGCGGTCGTCGTCGATCATCTGCCGGGCGAGCACGTAGAGAGCGTCGAGCTCGAACCCGTCCTCGCTCTGGTCCTTGCTCGACGTGTAGGGCTCCTCGTGCGGCGCGGCGACGCGGCAGGAGCCGAAGCAGATGTCGATCGGGTGATCCGGGGCGAAGGTCTGGATCGCGCTGGGCGGCAGTTCGCCGCCGGGCTCGGGCCAGCGCCGCTCGCCGTCGAGGTGGACCTCGTACTCGTAGGTCTCGCCAGGCTCCAGACCCTCGATCCGGACCAGCGCGTAGTGGTGGCCGGCGACCCCGAAGGTCGGCTCGCGATGGCCCAGCACCTCGACCTCGCAGGGCCCGTCGGTCTCGACCCAGACGGTCGCCTCGGTTTCGGAGGCATAGCGGAGCAGCGGGCCGAGGACGAGGTTGCTCATCCGGCTCGTCTACCCGCCTGCCTGCGTGGGCATGCCGGCGGCGGGGGCTGTCTCGTCTCGCCCGCGACCGGCTTCTGAGAAGCTGTGCCGATGGCGGACCCAGTTGGAGAGCCGATAACGGCTGCCGGGATCGAGGAGCTGCGCGCCGAACTGGCGCAGCTGGAAGGCCCGGCCCGACAGGAGATGGCCGCGCGAATCAAGGTCGCGCGGGAGCTCGGCGATCTCAAGGAGAACGCCGATTACCACATCGCCAAAGTGGACCAGGCGCACCTGGAGACGAAGATCAAGCGCCTCCAGGAACGGCTCCGCAACGCCGTCGTCGTCGAGGTCGACGAGGCCGCCGACGGCGTCTTCGCCTTCGGCCGCAGCGCCGAAGTGATCGACGAGTCCAAAGGCGAGACCAACCAGTGGACCCTGGTCGGCTCGACCGAGGCCGACCTCGCCAGCGGCCGCCTCTCGGCCGAGTCGCCGATCGGCAGAGCCCTGCTCGACGCCCCCGTCGGCACCACCGTGACGGTCGAGACGCCGCGCGGCGAGCGCGCCTTCAAAGTACTCAAACTGCTGTCCTGAGCAGGCAAAACCCCGGCCGCATC
Source organism: uncultured bacterium (assembly GCA_966211075.1). GTDB lineage: Bacteria > Actinomycetota > Thermoleophilia > Solirubrobacterales > 70-9 > VAYN01. Next base: position 7,015 of record CBIHMQ010000069.1, on the reverse strand, counting down.
GAAAACCCTGTGCGGTTTGTCCAAACCGCCAGGAAAGGGTTACTCATGAACGAAACGCTCAGCGGTTGGTGGGTGTTCGCCGGTGTGCTGCTGATCGTCGCCGGCCTGCTCAACATCGTCTACGGCATCGCCGCGATCGGCGACTCGAAGTTCTTCACCGAAAACGTCACCTTCATCGTCAGCGGCCTCCACACCTGGGGCTGGATCCTGATGATCGTCGGCGTGTTGGAGCTGGTGGCCGCCTTCTCGCTCTTCTCGGGCGGGGAATTCGGCCGCTGGTTCGGGATCTTCATCGGCTCGCTGAACGCGATCGCCGCGCTGCTCTCGATTCCCGCCTACCCGTTCTGGTCGCTGGCGATCTTCGCCCTCTCGATCATCATCATCTACAAGCTCGCCGAGGGCCCGGAAGGCTCCGTGCGCTGACGCCGCCACCGCGGTGACAATGGGGGCGTGCTGCGCCTGCGCTCATCGGTAGACGCCCGGCGCGCCCCCCAATTCGCGGAGACCCTGCGGGATCTGGAAGGGGTGCGCCGGCTCGTCCAACAGGAAGACGAGTCGGCCCCCAGATCCGTCGTCTTCGTCGCCGACGTCGAGCCGCACGCCGCCGACGAGGTCGTCGACGCGATCGCCGAGATCGGCATCCCGCTCGACGACTACCTGCTGACCCGGGTCGAGGTGGTGGCGCCGCTGCGCCGCCACGTCGGCGGCGACGACGTGATCGAGGGCTTCGCCTGGGTCGAGGTGCTGGGCCAGGCGCGGGCCAACTCGCGGCCACTGGCCCGCTACCTGGCCCTGATGACCGTCGCCGCGATCATCGCCGCCCTCGGCGTCATCACCAGCAGCTCGATCCTGATCGTCGGGGCGATGGCGGCCAGCCCCGACCTGCTGCCGATCTGCGCCACATGCGTCGGCCTGGTCGGCGGCCGCCGCGGGCTCGCGATCCGCTCCTTCCTCACCCTCAACCTCGGCCTCGCCCTGGTCGTCGTCAGCGCCGCGATCCTCTCGGTCTCCCTCGACGTCGCCGGCTTCCTCCCCGACGGCTTCGACGTCTCCCAGAGCAGCCTCCACACGCTCGCCCAGGTCGACTACACCTCGGTCCTGATCGCCCTCGCCGCCGGCGTCGCGGCGATGCTCTCCTTCGAGACCCGGGCCAGCACCGCGGTCGGGGTGGCGATCTCGGTGACGACGATGCCCGCCTCCGCCTACCTCGGCGTCGCGATCGGCGTCGGCGACCCCGGCGACGGCCTCCCCGCCCTGATCGTCCTCGCCGTCAACGTCGCCCTGCTGATCGTCTCCGGCAGCGCCACGCTGCTGGTTCAGCGCTGGATCGCCTCGCGCTCCTCGGCCGGCGGCTCGACGCCGGTGACGGCGGTCGCCCCAGGCCCTGACTCCTCCGGGCGCGCCCACGGCGCGGGCTCCGGGCGCCGCTCGTCGTAGACCACGGAAGTGCCGCTGAAGCGGTCTTCCCAGCCGCGCCGCTCTTCGCGGAAGACGACGCCGAGGAAGCCGATTCCGAAGGTGACGACCGAGAGGTAGAGGCCGACCAGCCGCCGCAAGCTGCGCCCGGGCCGGGGCCGCTGCTCGTTGAGCCTGACCCCGAGAAACCGCATCCCCGGCGTCTGCCCGGCCAGCGACCAGAAGGAGATCAGGTACAGCGAGCCGATCGCCACCCAGGCGGTCGAGCCGATCGCGATCGCCAGGCCGGTGCCGCCTTCGCCGCCGCCGACGAAGGCGCTGTAGGCGAAGGTGACGAGGGCCGCGAAGGCGGTGAAGCCGAGGTTGACGAAGACGGCGTCGACCGCGTAGGCGAGGGCGCGGCTGACGAAGCCGGCGTGGTTGGTCGGCAGCGGCCGCCGCTTGCGGAAGAAGATGCGGCGGAGGACACGCTCGAAGCTGTCGTCGAGGCGGCGGGCGACGCGGCCGACGGTGCGACCGACGTCCTCGATCAGACCCATCCCCTGGGCGCTGATCGCGGCCCGGACCTCGGGTGCCTCGGCGATCCGCTCGACCAGCTGCTGGGCCTGGTCGGAGGCGAGCAGGCGGCGCCAGACCTCGTCGACCAACTCGCTGTCCATCGCCTCGAGGAGCGCCCGCTTGACCGCGTCGCTCTCGAGCGCCTCCTGGACCGCCTCTTCGACGACGGGGCCTTTGAGGACCCGCGCCATCGCCCGCTCGACCGCGTCGCTTTCGACCGCGGCGACGATCGCCTCCTCGGCGGCCACCTCGACGGCGCGGTCGATCCCGGTCGCCTTGGTGACGGTGCGGGCGCCACGGACGCCGACCCCGAGCAGCCGCGCCGGCAGCGCCGGGGTGGAGCCGTTTTCCTCCATCGTCACGAGTCTCCCAGGTGGGCGAGCAGGCGGTCAAGGAAGGGCTGCTGGGCGGGGAGGATCTTCTCCCGCGCCGCCGCCGGCGCCAGCCACATGGCTCGGTCGACCTCGGGGAACTCCTGCCGGTTGCCGCTGCGCGGCGGCCACTCCAACTCGAACCTGTTGCTGTCCAGGGCGGCCGGGTCGAAGTCGCCCTCGGCCGCCCAGGCGTCGACGAGCTTGCCGGACTTCTGCCTCACCGAGCCGAGCTCGACCAGGGTCTCCCGCTCGACCTCGGGGGCCGGGCCGAGCTCCTCGCGCAGCTCGCGCAGGGCGCAGGCGACGTTCTCCTCGCCCTCCTCGACCTCGCCCTTGGGGATCGTCCAGGCGCCGAGGTCCTTTCTCGCCCAGAACGGTCCGCCGGGGTGGACCAACAGGAATTCAGGCTCGTCGCCGTCGAGCCGGTAGAGGAGGATTCCGGCGCTGTGCTTGGCCACGGCGCCACGCTATCGAGGGGTATTGATCAAGGTATCTCGAATCATTGACCCCGAACTCACGAAAAAGTGAGATATAAGCCGGGAATCGCGCTTCCAAAGGGAAAATCGTTGATCCGCGTCGCCGCCCACCCGATCCGGGCCCGGGCCCTCTCGATCCTTACCGAACGCCGGGCCAGCCCGAAGCAGATCGCCGACGAGCTGGGCGAGCCGGTTGGCAACGTCAGCTATCACGTCCGCGAGCTCGAGCAGCTCGGCCTGATCGAGCTGGTCGACGAGGAGCGGCGTCGCGGCGCCGTCGAGCACTTCTACCTGGCGGTGCAGCGCCCGCGGTTGAGCGGCGCCGACTGGGAGAAGTTGAGCATCGCCGAGCGCCAGGACTTCTCGGCCTGGACACTGCAGCTGCTGCTCGCCGACGCCACCCAGTCGCTCAGCGCCGGCACCTTCGACGCCCGCCCCGACCGCCACCTCAGCCGCACCCAACTGCAGCTCGACGAGCGCGGCTGGCAGGAACTGGTCGCGGTCAAGGCGGAAGCGCTGCGGGCGACGCAGGCGGTCAAGGAGGCGAGCGCCGAGCGCCTCCGCGACGCCGGCGCCGAGGGCTTCCCGGTGCTGGCCTCGATGAGCTGCTTCGAGGCGCCGCGCGGCGGCGGCGCCTCGCGCGACTCCGCCTAGGAGGGATTGGCGAAACCCCCGCACGCGTCCGGCGGCGGCGGACGCGGCGCGGTTCGGCGTCCTCGGTCGGCCAAATAGCTCTGCTATTCGGCCTTCCTGCGTCCTTGTCCCGCTTGGTCCGGCGCTCGCCGGCCCGCGCACCCGGGTTTCCCCAATCCCTCCTAGCCGAGCCGGTAGGCGACCAGCCCCGGGACCTGGCCTTCGGCCACGGTCGCCCCGGCCGGCGCCAGCAGCGTGTCCCCGCTGACGGTGAGACCGCCGTTGACTCCCGCCGGCAGGCTCGCCACCCAGAGTTCGCCGCCGCTCTTGGCGTCGAGCGCGTAGACCGTGCCTTCGTAGTTGCTGGCGAAGACGACGTCGTTGACCACGACCGGCGCTCCGAACGCCGCCGAGGGCATTTCGTACTCCCACTTGACCTTGCCGGTGGCGGCGTCGACGGCGACGAGTTCGCCGCTCATGTCGGCGCCTTCGCCGAGTTCGCTGCCGGAGGTGACGGTCAGCGAGTGGTTGACGATCGGGACGAAGACGGTCTTCCCGTCGGTCGCCATCGGGGCGATCACGCCGCCGAGTTTGCCGGGGTAGACCTGACCCGCCTTGATCTTGTCGTATTCGCCGCGCATCGCGTAGAGGCCGTCGTCGTCATGGCCGTTGTGGGTGCCGACCGGCCGCTTCCAGACCTGCTTGCCGGTCTTGGCGTCGACGGCGAGGACGATCCCCGACTTGCCGGCGGTGATCGCCAGCTCACGACCGCCCGCGGAGACCAGCATCGGCGGATCCTGCAGGTCCCAGTCGTAGATGTCGTGCGGGGTCAGCTGGTGGTGCCATTTCATCTTGCCCGACTTGGCGTCGAGCTTGACGATCGAGTTGGTGTAGAGGTTGGGGCCGGGACGGCTGGAGCCCCACGGTTTCCCGGGGACCCCCGGGAACGGGACCGGGTTGCCGACCCCGAAGTACATGAAGCCCTTGCCGTCGAAGGTCGGCTCGTACCAGAGGCCGCCGCCGGAGTTGACGCTCGGGTCGCCCCAGAGGTCGGGCGGCACGGTGTCGAATTTCCAGGCCTGCTTGCCGGTCTTGGCGTCGAGCGCGAAGAGGGTCCCGACCCCGCCCGCCGGATATTCCGAGCGGACGTTCGTGGGAACCGTGGAGACGTAGGCGAGACCGTCCTGGTAGCCGACCGGCATGTCGACCTTCTCGGCCCCGCGGGCGACCTCGACCTTCCAGATCTCCTTGCCCGTCTCCTGGTCGAGCGCGAAGGCGCCGGTGGAGGTGGCGCCGTAGACGCGGCCGTCGCCGACCGAGACCCCGTTCGGTCCCTGGGTCGGGTCGCTGTAGGTCGCCGTCCATTCGACATCGCCGCTCTCGAGGTTGATCGCCTGCACGTTGGACTCGAGATCCTGGATGTAGACGACGCCGTCGCTGACCACCGGGGTGGTGGCGAAGGCACCGTAGGAGCTCTGCGCGCTCGCCGGCACCGTCCAGGCTTCTTCGAGTCCCGTCACCGAGCTGCTGTCGATGCCGCTCTGCTTGGCGTGGCGGGTTCCGGCCCGGTCGATGCCCTGGTAGCCCTCGCCGCCGAAACTGACCTCGTCGCCCGAGGACGAGGAGGAACCGCAACCGGCGACGAACAGGACGACCATCACGAGCGCCAAGGCGCCCGCCGCGGCCCGCGCCGCCTTCGGAACTTTCTGCAGACTCACGTCAGCACCCCTCCCACATCGTCTTTGAACACCTCATCGTTACTCAAACAGTAAGGACTTATATTCCATTCCCTGGCCATCGCCAAGTTCTTTCCTTGCGGCCCTTCCCCGCAGCAGCGGCTGCAGGACCCGATTGGAGAGCAGGCCGAGGGCGCCGAGGTTGGCGAAGCCCGGCCCCTGGCTGAGGCCAGCGAGGCCGGGGATCTGCAGGCGCGGCTCGAGACCGCGCAGCTCGAGGTTGCGGCCGATCGGCACCTCGGTCCCGGCCGGGGTGTCCCAGAGCGGGCCCACCGCGGCCTCGATCTCGCCCCGCAGCTCCGGCGAGAAGAGCGAGCGCAGCTGCGCGAGCAGGTCGAAGCCGGTGCAGTTGACGACGTACTCGTGCTCGCGGCCGCCCGGCCCTTCCGGCGACTCGTACTCGAGGCGCACCCCCTCCCCCGCGCCGGCGCCGACGTCGGTGACGCGGCCGGTGACGAAGCGGGCCCGCTCCTCGTAGGCGATCGCGGCCAGGCTCGGCGGGTCGAAGACGCCGCGGTCGGAGTGCTTGACGAAGTCGCGCCGGGTCCGCTGGTCGAGCGACTCCCATTCGACCGCGTCGGGGTTGGAGAAGACCCGGTTCTCGAGGAAGCTCTCGCCGCGGCTCATCGGCAGCATCGGCGTGTAGACGGTGCAGCGGGCGAGCGGCCGGAAGCCGCGCAGGAACATCACGCAGCTGAGCGCGCTCTCGCCGCCGCCGACGACGCCGACGTCGACCTCGCGGTCGGCCGGCAGCCGGGCGAACTCCTCGCGGCGGCTGTCGCAGTGGAAGACGCGGTCGGCGATCGCGTCCTCGTGCGGGAAGGAGCGGTGCACCCCGGGCCCGGTCAGGACCAGGGCCGGGGCTTCGTGCCGGGTCGTCCCGTCCGACTCGGCGACGTCGACCTGCCAGCGCCCGTCGGACATCCAGACCGCGGTGACCCGGCCGCGCACGTGGCTGACGCCCTCGGTGGCCCGCGAGAGCACCCAGCGCAGGTAGGCGCCGTAGTCGCGGTGGCGTACCGAGGGCGAGCCGGCGTCGATCCAGCGCGCGTAGTCGCGTTTGCCGACCATGTAGCGCTGCCAGGAGAAGCCCATCGTCACGGCGTCGATCGCCTCCCCCGCCTCGCCGAACTCGTAGTGGCTCTGGTACGGGAAGCCGACGTCCTTGATCGGCGTCACCGCCAGCGGCTCCTCGCCCGAGGTCATCCCGTTGCGGCCCAGCCAGGAGGCGGCCGGCTCGACTCCCTCGACGATCTTCACGGTCAGCGGCCCCAGCCCGACCTGGTTGCAGGCGTGGATCTTGGTCGCGATGCCCGACGCCTTGGCGCCGGCCCCGACGACGATCAGGTCGGTGGTGCCGGTCACGCCGGCTCGGCGATCACGAGACCGCGCTGGTCGGGGCTGAAGGAAATCGCGCTTTTGGTCATCCGCTCCGAGCCCTCGCCGACCGGCCGCAGGTCGACCTCGCCGAGCACGGTCCGCATCACCCGTTTCATCTCGAGTTCGGCGTAGCTGGCGGCGAGGCAGCGGCGGACGCCGCCGCCGAAGGGGATCCAGGTGTAGGTCCCGGTCGGCCGCTCGAGGAAGCGCTCGGGCAGGAACTGGCGCGGGTTCGGGTAGATCTCCTCGTTGCGGTGGATCAGGTGCACGCAGGGGGCGACCGTGGTCCCGGCCGGGATCTCGTAGCCGCCCAGCTCCATCGGCTCGCGCAGCCGCCGGACCACGACCGGGACCGGCGGGCAGAGCCGCAGCGTCTCCTTGATCACCGCGTCGAGGTAGTCGCCGCCGCCGCCGTTGCGGGCCTCGGCGCGGTGATCAAGGA
>CBIHMQ010000068.1:0-9418 GCA_966211075.1 uncultured bacterium | reverse complement strand
GCGTCGGCCAGCTTTTCGTCGAGGTCGAGCCTGGTTTCGATGATTTCCGGCAGCGGCGCCTTGTCGGCGACCAGGTTGGCGAGCCCCTTGTCGCCGTTGGCGCCGTACCAGATCAGCCCCTCGATCTCGAGCGCCAGCTGCGGATCGAAGGCGCGCAGCTTCAGCTCCGGCCCGAACTCGAAGAAGCCGTAGGCGGCGAGCCGGGCCTGCTCCGCGGCCTGGTACTGGCCGGCCCCCGCGGCCGCTTCGAGCTGGTCGAGCGAGACGGCGACCAGTTCGTAGTCGGCTTCGTCGCCTCCTTCCTTCCACTCGTCGGGGGAGATCCGCTCGATCGTCGCCCCAGCCCGGTCGGCAACCGCTTCGACGTCCTCCTCGGCGGCCACCGCCCGATCCTGCTGGGCGTCGTCGACCTGCTTGCGGAGGTCGGCGAACTCGGCGCGGATCGTCTCGACCGCGGCTTCGTCGCGCTCCAGCAGCGCCGGCTCGAGGTCGGCGAAGGCGGCTTCGACCCCGTCCATGAAGGCGACCGCCTCCTGGACCTCGAAGGGGATCGTGACGCGGCCGTCGCTGACGCCTTTTTCGTACTCCTTGGGGACCAGGTCGAGGAAGCGTTCTAGCTGGCTGTAGCGGTTGACCTGCTCGTCGGGCGTCAGCGGCGCCGCCGTGAAGCCGGTCAGGTCGGCGTCGACCCGCCGTCGCGCCGCCGCGAATGCGGCCGCGTCGGTGCGGGCGGCGGCGGCGGCGAGTCGCGCGAAGTCGCGGTCGGTGGCGCGCCGCTCGTCGGCGCCGCGCTGTTCGCCGAACTCGGGGGCGAGCGCCAGCCAATAGCCGTGCGCGATCGCCGCCGTTTCCGCGAAGCGGCCGTCGAAGTCCCGTTCGGAGGCCTGCGTCGCTTCGTCGAGGTTGGTTACGAGGCGCGCCTGGAAGGCGTCGAGGAGGTCCTTTTCGATCTGCAGGACGGCTTCGTGGGGCTTGATTTCGCCCGCCGCCAGCGCCTGGATCGCGGCGGTCCCGTCGACCCCGGGGCGGGTAAAGCGGGTCGCCTTGCGGAAGTCGCGGATCTGCAGCCAGGCCCGCGCCCGCGCCGGTTCGTCGCGCTCGGCGACCGCCACGGCGACCGCCATCGCGCCCCGTCGCAGCGCCGCGATCGCTTCGCCGCGGGCGGTGGCAAGGCCGACTTCGTCGAGCTGTCCGGCCGCCCGCCGGGCGCTGGCCAGGGCCGCTTCGACCTGCTTGAGCTCGGCTGGCGCATCGGCGGCGAGGCCGTGCCGCAGCTCGCCCCGCAGGGCCTCCGAGGCGCTCCGCCCCGGCGCCGGGTCGCGTTCGCCGAAGAGCAGCCGCGACTGGGCTTCGAAGAGGTCGGCCCGGATCTGGTCGGCGGACTGCCAGGGCGGCGCGGCCGACGCCGTGGTCGCCAGGCCGATCAGCGAGCAGAGGAAGACCGCCGCCGCGACGAGCGCGGCAGCGGCGGTCTTGCCAAGCGGGCGGTTGCCTTTCGGGCTCGTCGGAATCCCTCCTCAGCCTTCCTGGAGCTCGACTTCGAGCTGTTTGGCGGCCTGGGTGACCTGGCCGGCGATCGTCTCCGCCTGGGCCTGGGCCTGGGCGCCGAGCGCGTCGGCCTGCTTGGCGTCGAACTTCTCGCCGTCGGCCTCGCGGTCGCGCAGGTCCGAGGCGAACGCGACGAGGCTTTCCAGCTCCTTGCGGGTCTGCTTCGCCTGCTGCGGGTTCTCCGCCACGATTGCCGGTTCGATCCCGTCGTAGGTGACGAGGATGCCGCCGAGGATGTCGGCGATGTCCGAGAGTCGCGAGGTGGCGACGAAGCCCAGTTCCTCGGCGCCTTCGCCGGCGATGAAGCGGGAGTTCTTCCAGGCCTCGAAGTACTCGCTCATGGTCGGGGTCATCACCACGATCGAGGTCAGCGCGTCGGAAGGAGTCGGCTCGAACCCCTGGGCGTCTTCGTCGAGGCTCTTGGCCTGGCGGGCGAACTCATCGAGGGTCGCCTTATATATGTCCGCGTCCGGGAGGCCCTCGCCGAACTCGACCTTGCCGTCGCCGTCGACGTCGGCCTCGGTTCCCTTCGCCTGCAGGTCCGGGTTGGTCCCGTAGAGCGCCGTCTCGGTCAGGAAGAAGAGGTTGCCGGGCTGTTTCAGCTGCTTGCCGGAGGGCGTCGTGAGGGTGAAGGAAACCGCGTCTTCGGGGGTCGAGGCGTCCGAGCCGGCGTCGATGTCGACGTCGTAGTGGGCCAGCCGGGGCACTCCGGCGACGATCCCCTCCATCTCCTCGTAGGCCGGGTTGGCGACGACGAAGACGTCCTTCGATTCGTTCAGCAGCTTCTCGACCTCGCCGCGGTGCTCGGCGAGCAGCCGCGCGTAGTCGAAGTCGACCGACTCGGCCAGCGCGTAGTAGGCGTCGGCCTGCTCCTGCAGCACGCCGACCTGCTTGACCAGTTCGGCGGAGTGCTCGGTCAGGTAGTCCTTGACCGGCGCCAGCTGCGCGGTGCTCGCCTCCGCTTCGGTCTTCTCGTCGCCGCTGTCGCCGCAGCCGGCGATCGCGAGAGCGCCGAGGGCGAGGACCGCCACATTGAGCGCAAGGACTGCCTTGGACTTCTTCAAAATCGACTGCCTCCTGGTCGCGAGCGCCTTAAGGCGCAGTAAAGGGGTGCCCATCTTAGGCGACCCTAACCCAATCCGACTTCCGGGCTCGGATTTGGACGGGTCGCCACGCACGGCTGGCCTTTCCACTGGGGAGAAACGGGCCGGGGGGATTTGCTCCAAGCGTCTAAAGACCAGCCGTGCAGCCGTCCATACCGTCGATCGCGACCGTATTTCTACGATCGCCGGGGGCTGCTCCGGTGTATGAGGAGGTTCCCGATGAAGAAGAAGCTGGGCCTCGCTGTCGCCTCGACGGCGTTGGCCGCTCTGGTGCTACCCGGGGCGGCCTCGGCCGAATCCGTGACCGAAACGGTGGCCGCCAAGGCCTCCGAGCTCGACATGGTTTGGGTCGCCGTCGCGACCGTCCTGGTCTTCCTGATGCAGGCCGGATTCATGTTCCTGGAGATCGGCTTCTCGCGGCAGAAGAACGTCGGTACCGGCGTCGCCAAGGTGCTCGTCAACCTGGCGATCTGCACGGTCGCCTGGTGGGCGGTCGGCTACGGGATCGCCGAAGGAGGGGGCAACGACTTCTTCGGGACCAGCGGCTTCTTCTTCCACTTCGACCAGGTGGTCGGACAGGGCGAAGAAGCGTTTAGCGTGGTCGGCTCCGACGCGATGCTGATGCTGTTCGGGCTCGCCTTCTGCGCGGTCTCGCTGGCGATCGTCTGGGGGACGACCCTGGAGCGGATCCGCTTCGGCGCCTACGTGATCTACGCGATCGTGTTCGGCGCGGTGATCTACCCGCTGGTCGCGCACGCGGTCTGGGGCGGCGGCCTGCTCTCCGACATCGGCGGCAAGCCGGTGATGGACTTCGCCGGCTCCTCGGTGGTCCACCTCACCGGCGCGGTCGGCGCCCTGGCGGCGCTGCTGCTGCTCGGCGCCCGTCGCGGCAAGTACGACGCCAGCGGCAAGCCGCGGGTCATCCCCGGTCACTCGATGCCGCTGGTCGGCCTCGGCGTGATCATCCTCTGGATCGGCTGGTTCGGGTTCAACGGCGGCTCGACCTTCGAAACCTCCGCCTCGTTCTTCGGCGAGGTGATGCTGAACACGCAGCTGGCGGCCGCCGCCGGTGTGATCGGCGCCTCGCTGGCGATCTGGCTGAAGAGCAGGACGCTCGACGTCGGCATGGCCGGCAACGGCGCCATCGCCGGGCTGGTCGGGATCACCGCCCCGGCCGGGTTCGTCGAGTTCTGGGCGGCGCCGGTGATCGGCTTCGTCGCCGGGCTGATCGTCGTCTTCGCCGTCCTGGCGATCGACAAGTACCTCGACGACCCGGTCGGCGCTCTCTCCGCGCACGGCCTGGCCGGGATTTGGGGGACCCTCGCGGTCGGCCTGTTCGGCTCCGAGCGGCTGATCAGCGAAGGCGCCGCCCCGGGCGTCTGGTACGCCGTCTTCGGCGACGCCTCGCTGGGCTCCTCGCTGGGCCAGCTCGGCGTCCAGGCGCTGGCGGTCGCCTTCACGTTCGTGGTGGTGTTCGCGATCTCCTTCGCGACCTTCGCCCTGATCAAGGCGACGATCGGCCTGCGGGTGTCCCCCGAGGAAGAGGACGCCGGGATCGACATCTCCGAGCACGGGATGTACGGATACCCGGAGGTCTTCATCCCGCAGCCGGAGTACTCGACGGGCCTGCGGACCGGTGTCGGTCCCGCTCCGGTCGGGTCGCCGGCACCGGCGATGAGCCCGATGACGTCAACCGAGTCCTAGGAAGGAGGAGAGCGCATGAAGAAGATAGAGGCGTTCATTCGCCATGAGGCGTTCGAGCCGATCCGGGCCGAGTTGCTCGACAAGGGGTTCCCGTCCCTGTCGATCCTCGAGGCCAAGGGCTCGGGCCGCCAGAAGGGAATCGTCGAGCAGTACCGCGGCTCGACGCTGACCGTCAACGTCCGACCGAAGCTGAAGCTGGAGGTCGTCGTCGAGGACAAAGACAAGCCGGTCGTCGTCGAGACGATCCTCAAGCACGCCCGCACGGGCGAGGTCGGGGACGGGAAGATCTTCGTCCTGCCGGTCGAGGAGGCGATCCGCATCCGCACCGGCGAGGGCGGCGAGCCGGTCCTGCAGCTGCACGAGGAGTCGGAGATCCCGACCTAACACCGATGTGAAGGGGGCGGGTGCGCCGGCACCCGCCCCTCCGTCCCAGTGGTTAGCCTCGCCTCCTCTGTGGCCGACGAACGCATTTCCCTCTCTGAGGCATCTCGCCGGTCCGGGGTTCCGGCCAGCACCCTCAAGCGCTGGGCGGAAGAGAAGATCGTGCCGGTGCGGCGGGGGCGCTGGACGGCGGTTGCGGCGGCGCAGGCGCGGGTGGTCTCGCGGATGCGCGAGCGGGGTTACTCGCTCGAGGACCTGAAGCGGGCCGGCAGCGAGGGGCGGCTCGCGCACGCCTTCACCGAAGAGCTCTTCTCCGGCGAGGAGGAGTCGCTGCCGGTCGCCGAGATCGCCGCCGAAACCGGCCTGGAGCCGGAGCTGATCGACCGCATCCTCACCATCCTCGGCACCCCGACCGAGCGCCGCGACCGGGTCAGCCCCGACGACGCGGAGGCGCTGCGCCACTGCGCCCGCGTGCTCGCCGCCGGCTTCCCGCTGGTCGCCTTCCTGCAGCTGGTCCGCGTCTATGTCCAGTCGATGCGCCGGATCGCCGACGCCGAGGTGCGGCTCTTCCACCTCTACGTTCACGAACCGCTGATCCGGGACGCCGTCCCGGAGCTGCAGATGGCCGAGGAGATGGGCGACCTCGCCGCCGACATCCTGCCGCTGGCCGCGCCCCTGACCGAGTACCTGCACACCCGCTACCTGCGCTACTTCACCGAGCAGGACGTGGTCGGTCACATGGAGTCCGGGCTCGGCGCCGACACCGCCGAAATCGAACTCGGCCAGGTGACGGTGACCCTCTGCTTCATCGACCTCACCGGCTTCACCCGCTACACCGAGGAGGAGGGAGACCTCGAGGCGCTCGACGTGGTCGAGAAGTTCGTCGAGACCGTGGAAGCGACGCTGCCGCCGGAGGCGACGATCGTGAAGACGATCGGCGACGAGGTGATGATCGTTTCGCCCGACGCCGCCGCCCTCACCGAGTGGACGCTGGAGCTGCTGCGGCGGCTGCCGGAGCGCCCGCAGCCGCGGGTCGGGATCCATTACGGCGAGGCCGTCTACCGCGACGGCGACTACTTCGGCGGCCAGGTCAACCTCGCCCACCGCGTCGTCGGCCGCGCTCTGGCCGGCGAGGTTCTGGTCACCGACCGGGTCTGCGAAGCGATCGTCGGCCGCGAGAACCTGACGATGGAGCCGATCGGCCAGGTCAGCCTCAAGGGCTTCCCGGTCCCGACCGAGCTCTACCTCGTCCGCGTTCGGCGACGCTCCTAGACTCAGGTCGTGACGTCCGAGGAGATGCTGGAGAGAGTCCTAGCTGACGGGACGCTCGCGGCCGGCGAGCGGGTGGTGGCGATGGTCTCCGGTGGGCGCGACTCGGTCTGCCTGCTCGACCTGGCGGCGAGGGCGAGCGGGGTGGAGGCGGTGACGGCGCTCCACGTCAACTACGGCCTCCGCGAGGGCGCCGACACCGACCAACGTCACTGCGCCGTGCTCTGCGAGCGCCTCGGGGTAGAGCTGGTCGTCGAGCGCCCCGTCCGCCCCGAAGGCCCCGGCAACCTCCAGGCCTGGGCCCGGGACACCCGCTACGCGGCGGCGGCGCGACTGGCGGATCCGCGCGACGCGGCGGTCGTCACCGGCCACACCGCCGACGACCAGGTCGAGACGATCCTCTACCGGCTCGCCTCCTCGCCCAGCCGCCGCGCTCTGCTGGGGATGCGCCGCCGCGACGGTCGGCTGGTCCGGCCGCTGCTCCCCTTCACCCGCACCGAGACGACCGCCTACTGCGAGCAGCGCGGGCTCGCCTGGCGCGACGACCCCAGCAACGTCGAGGCCACCTTCGCCCGCAACCGCGTCCGCAACGGCCTGCTGCCGCAGCTGGCGACGATCCATCCGGCGGCGGCGGCGAACGTGCTCCGCACCGCCGAGCTGCTGCGCGACGAGGCCGAGGTGCTCGACACCCTCGTCGACGCCGAGGTCGGCGGCATCCCCGGCTCGCCGCGCAACACCGTCACCATGGAGCGTTTCGGCGAGCTCCACCCGGCGTTGCGGCGCTTGGTCCTGCAGCGGCTCGCCGACGGCGCCGCCGGGCGCCCCGTCCCGGGCGCCGCCCGCTTCGCGGACCAGGTCGCCGGCCTGCGCCGCACCGGCACCGCCCGGCTCGATCTCGGTGGCGGCGTCCGCGCCGTCGTCGAGCGGAGCGTCCTGCGCGCCGAGCGCGGCTGAGGGGCGGGCCGGTGGACGCTCTCTATATCTAGACTGGCCGCGATGTCGCCCGACCCAGCGATCGGCGAGACCCTCGTCGCCCAGGAGGATCTGCAGCGCCGGGTCGCCCAACTCGGCGCCGAGTTGAGCCGCGACTACGCCGGCCGCGACCTGTTCATGATCGGCGTCCTCAAGGGCGCGGTGCTGTTCCTCGCCGACCTGATGCGCTCGATCGAGGTCCCCTGTGAGATCGACTTCATGGCGGTCTCCAGCTATGGGTCGCAGACCGACTCCTCTGGCGTGGTGCGGATCCTCAAGGACCTCGACGCCCCGATCGAAGGCCGCGATGTGCTGATCGTCGAGGACATCATCGACTCCGGCCTCACCCTCCACTACCTGATGCGGAACCTGCGAGCCCGCAACCCGGCCTCGCTCGAGGTCTGCGCGCTGCTGACCAAGCCGGACCGGCTCCGCGTCGACCTCTCGCCGCGCTACGTCGGGTTTGAGATCCCAAACCGGTTCGCGGTCGGCTACGGCCTCGACCACGCCCAGCGCTACCGCAATCTCGATTACGTCGCCGCACTGAACGAGTAGCACGGAAAAACCGCCCTGGTACGCTGATTTCTTCCCTTGAAGCGGTTTTTCAAAAGCGCGGCGTTCCCGATCCTGCTGGTCGTCATCCTGGCCTTCGTTGCCCAGAAGGTGATCAGCCAGCCCGACGGCAATCCGGCGCCTTCCTACACCGAGCTGGTCAAGCCGAAAACCGGCCTGATCGCCTCGGGCAAAGTCGAAGAGGTCTCGGTCAACGTCAAGGACAGCACCCTCGACGTCAAGCGGACCAACGGCGAAAGCTTCTCGACGGGCTACCCGCCCAACACCGAACCGACGCTGCTGAAAGTCCTCGAAGAAGGCGAACAGAGCAACGCCCTCAAGGTGACCAAGGTGCACGGGACCGGCGGCTCGAGCCTGCTCTCGCTGCTCACCTACATCCTTCCCTTCATCCTCTTCTTCGGCTTCTGGATCTTCCTGATGAACCAGATGCAGGGCGGCGGCTCCCGGGTCATGAACTTCGGGAAATCGAAAGCCAAACGGATGTCTGTGGACGCCCCGAAAATCACCTTCCGCGACGTCGCCGGGGTGGACGAGGCGGTCCAGGAGCTCGAGGAGATCAAGGAATTCCTCGAGAACCCGAAGAAATTCCAGTCGCTCGGGGCGCGGATCCCCAAGGGCGTTCTTCTCTACGGGCCGCCGGGCACCGGTAAGACGCTGCTCGCCCGGGCCGTCGCCGGCGAGGCCGGGGTGCCGTTCTTCTCGATCTCCGGCTCCGACTTCGTCGAGATGTTCGTCGGCGTCGGCGCCAGCCGCGTCCGCGACCTCTTCGAGCAGGCCAAGCAGAACTCGCCCTGCATCATCTTCATGGACGAGATCGACGCCGTCGGCCGCCACCGCGGCGCCGGGATGGGCGGTGGCCACGACGAGCGCGAGCAGACGCTCAACCAGTTGCTGGTCGAGATGGACGGCTTCGAAATGAAGGACAACATCATCTTGATCGCGGCCACCAACCGGCCCGACATCCTCGACCCGGCACTGCTGCGGCCGGGTCGCTTCGACCGCCAGGTCGTCGTCGACCGTCCCGACCGCAAGGGCCGCAAGCGGATCCTCGAGGTCCACACCCGCGGCAAGCCGCTCGGCCGCGAGATCGACCTCGACGCGCTGGCCGGGCAGACCCCGGGCTTCACCGGCGCCGACCTCGCCAACCTGATCAACGAGGCGGCCCTGCTCACCGCCCGCTCCGGCAGCCGCGAAATTTCCATGAAGGAGCTCGAGGAGGGGATCATGCGCGTGATCGCCGGGCCCGAGAAGAAGACCCGGGTGATGAGCGAGAAGGAGCGGCTGATCACGGCCTACCACGAGCTCGGCCACGCGATCGTCGGCCACCTGCTGCCGAACTGCGACCCGGTCCACAAGGTCTCGATCATCAGCCGCGGCCAGGCGCTCGGCTACACGATCAGCATGCCGACCGAGGACAAGTTCCTGACCTCGCGCGCCGAGCTGACCGACACGATGGCGATGACCCTGGGCGGCCGCGCCGCCGAGGAGATCGTCTTCGGCGAGATCACCACCGGCGCCTCCAACGACCTCGAAAAGGTGACCGAGACGGCGAAGCAGATGGTGATGCGGTTCGGGATGTCCGAGCGCCTCGGCCCGCGCGTATTCGGCCACGATCGCGGCCAGCCCTTCCTCGGCCGCGAGTTCTCCTCCGAGCCGGACTACTCCGAGGAGATCGCCCGCGAGATCGACGACGAGATCCGCCGCATCGTCGAGGCCGCTCACCAGACCGCCCGGAGCATCCTCGGCGACCGCCGCGACGACCTCGACCGGATCTCGAAGCTGCTCCTGGAGCGGGAGACGATCGACGCCGACGAGTTCGTGGCGCTGCTCGAGGGGAAACCGGCGGGTGAGGTCTTCAAGGACGACGA
>CBIHMQ010000067.1:0-9528 GCA_966211075.1 uncultured bacterium | reverse complement strand
TGATGGCGCTGGCCTACCTCGCCTACGCGGTCGGGCCCAGCGAGCGGCTCGACGCGCGCCTGCTCGGCAGGCTGGCGGCGCACGGGGACAGCGCGCTCGGCTGGCTGGCCGAAGGCCTCGCCCACCTCGGCGACCCGCTGTCGCTGCTGCTCCTGCTCGCCGCGGCCTGCGCGGTGGCGCTGCTGCGCGGCCGCCCCGATGGGGCGCTGGCGGCGGTCGTCGTGGTCGCCGGCGCCAACGTCACCACCCAGGTCCTCAAAGTGCTACTGGCTCACCCGCGCTACCAACCGTCGCTGGGTGGCTTCCAGGTGAGAGGCAACGCCTTCCCGAGCGGCCACGCGACCGCGGCGGCCTCGATCGCCGTCGCCTGGCTGTTCGTGACGCCGCCGCGCCTGCGGAGCCTCGTCGCCGTGGCGGGCGCCGGCTTCTACCTCGCGGTCGGGTGTTCGGTGCTGGTGCTCGACTGGCACTATCCGAGCGACGTCGCCGCCGGCCTCCTGGTCGCGGCCGCCTGGGGCTTCGCCGTACTGGCGGTGCTGCGGGCGCGGGGCTCGGCTCGGCTCGACTACGACGAGCGCGCCGCCATTGCCGTGAAGTAGTCGAGCGCGGCGGGGTTGGCGAGGGAGTCGCGGCTGGCCGCCTGCTCGGCCGGGGTTCCCATCAGGATCCGCTTTACCGGCACCTCGAGGACCTTGCCGCTGAGGGTGCGCGGCACCTCCGTGATCGCGAAGACCTCATCGGGGACGTGGCGCGGCGAGCAGCGCTCGCGGATGCTCTTGGCGAGCGCCCGGCGCAGCTCGTCGTCCAGCTCGGCGCCCTCGCGGAGGACGACGAAGAGCGGCATCCAGCCGTCGGTGTCGGGGCGGGGAACGTCGACGACCAGGGCGTCGAGGACGTCGTCGTGGTCGAGGACGGCCCGGTAGATCTCGCTGGTCCCCATGCGGATGCCGCCGCGGTTGATCGTCGAGTCGGAGCGGCCGTAGATGATCGCGGTGCCGCGCGAGGTGATCTCGATCCAGTCGCCGTGGCGCCAGACGCCGGGGTAGTGCTCGAAGTAGGCGGCCCGGTAGCGGGAGCCGTCGGCGTCGCCCCAGAAGCCGACCGGCATCGAGGGCATCGGCTCGGTGACGACCAGCTCGCCGACCTCGTCGACGACCGCGTTGCCGGCCTCGTCCCAGGCCTCGACCGCGGCCCCCAGCGCCCGGCCCTGCAGCTCGCCGCGGTAGACCGGCAGCAGCGAGACGCCGCCGACGAAGGCGGTGCAGAGGTCGGTGCCACCGGAGGTGGAGAACAGCCAGGTGTCGGCGCCGAGCTGCTCGTAGACCCAGTCGAAGCCCTCGGGCGGGAGCGGCGAGCCGGTCGAGCCGAGCGAGCGCAGGGCGGAGAGGTCGCGCCCCTTGGCGGGCGCCTCGCCGGCCTTCATGCAGGCGGAGATGTAGGCGGCGGAGGTGCCGAACATCGTCACCCCGGCCTCGTCGGCCAGCTCCCAGAGCACGCCCATGTCGGGGTGGCCCGGGTTGCCGTCGTAGAGGACGATCGCCGCCTCGGTGAGTAGCCCGGAGACGAGGAAGTTCCACATCATCCAGCCGGTCGTGGTGAACCAGAAGAGGCGGTCGCCGGGGTGGGCGTCGACGTGGAGGTGGAGCTTCTTGAGGTGCTCGAGGAGGATCCCGCCCTGGCCCTGGACGATCGCCTTCGGCAGCCCGGTCGTCCCGGAGGAGTAGAGGACCCAGAGCGGGTGATCGAAGGGGACGCGCTCGAAGCGCAGGTTGCCGCCCTCGCCGGCGGCCAACAGCTCGCCCCAGGTCTGCGCGTCGCGCAGTGGCGCCAGGTTCGGGGTGGGGTCGAGGTAGGGCAGCACCACGGTCCGCTCCAGGCTCGGCATCGCCTCCTGCAGGGCGGCGACGGTGTCGCGGCGGTCGAAGTCCTTGCCGCCGTAGCGGTAGCCGTCGACCGCGAAGAGGACCTTGGGCTCGATCTGGGCGAAGCGGTCGACGACGCTGGCGGCGCCGAAATCGGGCGAGCAGGAGGACCAGACGGCGCCGATCGAGGCGGCGGCGAGGAAGGCGACGATCGCCTCGGGGATGTTCGGCAGGTAGGCGACGACGCGGTCGCCGCGCTCGACCCCGAGCCCGCGCAGGCCCGCCGCGCAGGCGGCGACCCGGGCGCGCAGCTCGCCCCAGGAGAGCTCTGAGAGCTGGCGCAGCTCGGAGGCGTGGATGATCGCCGTGGCGGCGTCGTCCTTGCCGGCGAAGACGTGCTCGGCGTAGTTGAGCGAGGTGTTCGGGAACCAGCGGGCGCCCGGCATCTCCCGCGAGCCGAGCACGGGGGAGGGGTCGCCGTCGGCCTGGACGTCGAAGAAGTCCCAGATCGCCCGCCAGAAGCCGTCGAGGTCATCGACCGACCACTGCCAGAGGTCGCGATAGTCGTCGAAATCGAGGCCGCGCTCGCTGCGCAGCCAGCGCCTGAACTCGGTCAGGCGGGCCCGCTCGACCATCGCCGCCGGCGGCTCCCAGAGCTTCTCCGGGATGGTGGCGTTCACGCGGCGGCGGTTGCGGCGGCGCGGTCCTGCTCGCGCTCGAGCTCGCGCGGGTCGTGCGAGCAGAACAGGGTGACCTCGTCGCCGTGGCCCGTCGCCAGCTCGCGCAGCCGCTCGGTGTTGGCGGCGCGGGCGCCGTTGTCGGCGGCGAGGATGCGCTGGTAGAAGCTCAACGCCGGCGGGCAGCTGGGCGGCGTCTCGATCTCGCCGTGGTTGAAGTAGGCGTCGCCGCAGTGCAGCAGCCAGCCCTCGCCGTTGTGGACCGCGACGCCGGTGTGGCCGCGCGAGTGCCCGGCCATCGGCACCAGCAGCACCTCGGTCTCGAAGCCGGGGAGGATCTGGACGCTCTCGAAGCCGAACCAGGCCTCGCCGCCCTCCTCGGCCCGGTGCTCGACCCAGCGCGGGCCGTGCCGCCAGTGCTTGGCGACGTACCGGGCCTTCTCGTTCAGCTTCGGGTTCGTCGCCGCCTCCAGCTCGCTGGCGAAGACGTGGACCTCGGCCTCGGGGAAGTCCGGCAGGCCGCCGGTGTGGTCGAGGTCGAGGTGGGTGGTGACGACGTGCTTGACGTCGCCGGCGACGAAGCCGAGCTTTTCGAGCCGGTGGAGCGCCGTCTCCTCCAGCGTCGGCTTTGGCTCCAACAGGGCCCGGAACGGCTGCCCCACCTGCTTCTGGTTCCGGGCATCGTCGGCGCCGACGCCGGTGTCGACGAGGACGACGCCATCGGCGCCCTCGATCGCCAGGCAGTGGCAGACGATGTGGGCGGTGCTCAGGAGCCCGCCGCGACCTTCGATCAGGCGCGCCCCGTGAGGGCAGAAGCTCCCGCAGTTGAGGTGGTGCACCCGCATGCCCGCGCGCAGTCTAGTCGCCGCTTGGCCGGCGAGCCAGGCTGCCCGCCTCTATGGTTCGGGACCCGCGCCGGAGTGGCGGAATTGGCATACGCGATCGACTCAAAATCGATTGCCCTTACGGGCTTGTGGGTTCGAGTCCCACCTCCGGTATCGCGAGTCCGCTCTTGATCTCGCTATGCGAGCGAAAGCGCGGACTCGTCAGGCGGGCTGCGGCGAGGCGCCGGCGCCGTAGTCCTCGCTGGACCCGATCAGGCGCTCCTCCTCGACGTGCCAGTTCTGGCTGAAGCCGTAGAAGGCGGCGACCACGACGACGATCTGGAGGATGCCGAGGATCACGACCAGGGCCCCGATCAGCGACGAGGAGAGCGCCGCTTCGTCGAAGCCGGCCTTGTCGCGGGCGAACCAGCTTTCGGCGCCGACCGCGCAGAAGATCGCCAGGATCGTCGAGAGGGCCGCGGCGACCGGCAGGATGCCGCGGTTCCAGCGGGCGACGAGGAAGGCGAAGAAGGCGTAGAGGATCGCGTAGATCGCGCAGACGATTCCCATGCCGCCGCCACCTTTCAGCAGCGACCAGCCGCCGACCGTGATCAGGGCCGTGATCACCGCCGTGGCGGCAAGCAGCAGCACGATCACGAACTTGGTCGTGACCGACCCAGCCTTCTCCCGATTCGGCCGCCACAGTTCGTAGCCAGGCCTGACCTCTCCAACCGCCACGGCACGATCATAGAATCAACCGGTGACGTGGTGGCATTTGCCGCGCGTTAAGCCCCGTTTCGAGGGCGCCACGCGGGCGTGGCGGAATTGGCAGACGCGCCAGGTTTAGGTCCTGGTGGGCTTCGGCCCGTGGGGGTTCAAGTCCCTCCGCCCGCATCTCGGCGGCAAAGTTTGGGCTGCACCGCTGTTTCACGCTATAACGGTTAACAACGCTGTTCCTCCCCGGGAAGGCTGCTTATGCCATGCCTCCCCGCCGAAGGAGCACACCCCGATCGCCCAATCACCGAGCCCTCGGAGAAGCGATCGAAGAGCTGCGCGAGGAGGCCTCGCTGACCCACGAGGAGCTGGCCGACCGCATGAAGGTGCCGTTCCAGCGGATCAGCGAGCTGGAGCGGGGAATTTCGAATCCCACCTTCGCGACCCTGATCCGGCTCGTCGACGGCCTCGAGGTCGGGCTCGGCGACCTGGCGCTGCGAATCGAGCGGCGTCGGGACAACTGACTGAGCAGCGGAGGTAGGAGCGGCCTCTGCCCTGAGTGTCGGGGGGGAAGTTCGGCAGGGCAGAGGCCGCTTCGTCACACGTTATAACGTGTGACGAAAGGCGCAAAAACTTTCGCGCCAAAGGGCAGGCGGAGCGGGGGCAGGTGGATGCGGATTTGTCCCCCGACATCACCGCACCACCTGACCCCGTCTGGCGCGGCCACCCCTGCCCGCACCATGCTCCGCGAGGCAAGCTAGCCGATCGAATCCTGATTGGCCAGAAATGATCCAACGATCCCGCGGCGTTACGATCCGGCCTCGGGGGCAGTGGCCCAACTGGCTAAGGCACCGGTCTCCAAAACCGGCGATTCCAGGTTCGAGTCCTGGCTGCCCCGTTCAACGGTCAAGGTTGGCGGCCAAGATTCCGATCTTGGATTCGTGGTGTCCGGATTGAGCAAGCGTGAGCGCGGGGCCGTCCTTCTCGGCGGCCTCCTTGCCCTCTGCCTGCTCGTCGCCTTCACCGCGCACGTCTCGGTCGGGTTTGGCGGCTCGCGTACCGACACGCTCTTCAACATCTGGGTCTACAACGCCCTGATCGCGACCAGCGCCGCGGCCTGCCTGCTGCGGGCCGCGCTGGTCCGCCGCGAGCGGGTCGCCTGGGCGCTGCTCGGCGTCGGCCTGCTGCTCTACACCGGCGGGGAAATCTATTACGCGGCGGTGCTCGCCGGGCAGGCGTCGGTACCGATCCCCTCTCCCGCCGACGGCGCCTATCTCGCCTTTTATCCGTTCGCCTACGCGGCCCTGATCGCCCTCCTGCGGGCGAGGATCGGGGCCTTTCCGGTCGCCCGCTGGCTGGACGGCGCGATCGTTGGGTCCGCCGTCGCCGCGTTGGCGGCGGCGCTCGCCCTCGGGCCGATCGTCGACGCCTCGAGCGAAGGGCAGACGCTCGCCGTCGCCACCAACCTGGCCTACCCGATCGCCGACCTGGCCCTGCTGACGATGGTGGCGACCGCCGCCTCGTTCACCGGCTGGCGGCCCGGCCGCAGCTGGGCGGTTCTCGGCGCCGGCCTGCTGCTGCTCGCCATTTCCGACGGCGTCTACCTGCTGCAGTCCGCCAACGGGACCTACGTCGAAGGCGCGATTCTCGACGCCGGCTGGCCGTGCGGCGTCCTGCTGGTGGCCTGCGCGGCCTGGATCGAGCCGGGGACCAGGGAGCCGGTGCGGTCGCGGGCGGTCCGGATCATCGCCATCCCGGCCACCGCGGCCCTGGTCGCGATCTGCATCCAGGCGGCCGAACGGTTCACCACCGCCCCCACCGCGGCGGCGGTGATCTCGCTGTTCACCCTGCTCGCGGTCGTCGTGCGGTTGGTCCTCTCGCTGCGTGAGAGCCAAGGGGAACTCCGCACGAGGGTGCAGGAGTCGCGCACCGACGAGCTGACCGGACTGCCCAACCGCAGGGCGTTGATGCTCGACCTGGAGAGCGCGATCTCGCGGCCGGCGGCAACCGGGTCCCTGCGGCTCCTCGTCCTGTTCGACCTCGACGGCTTCAAGCTCTACAACGACACCTTCGGCCACCCGGCCGGCGACGCCCTGCTGGAACGGCTGGGGGGGCGGCTGGAGAGCTTCTCGGCGTCGCGGGGCCGGGCCTACCGGCTCGGCGGCGACGAGTTCTGCCTCCTGGTCGAGTGCACGGCGGCGGAGGTGGACGCGATCATCGCCGGCGCCGGGGCCGCGCTGTCCGAGCGCGGCGAGGGCTTCTCGGTAACCGCTTCCCAGGGCAGCGTCCTCTTGCCGAGCGAGGCCGGCTCCATGAAGGAGGCGATGCAGCTCGCCGACCGCCGGATGTACGCGAACAAGGTCGGCGAGCGGACCTCGGCCGGTTCGCAGTCGCGCGACGTGCTGCTGATGGCGCTCCGCGAACGGCAACCCGAGCTGGCCGAGCAGGCCGTCGACGTCGGCGAGCTGGCGCTAGCGGTCGCCGAGGAGCTGGGGATGGAGGCCGAGCAGCGCGACGAGACCTACCGTGCCGCCCAGCTGCACGAGACCGGGAAGATGGCGATCCCCGACGCGATCCTCAACAAGCCGGGCCCGCTGGAGGATTCCGAGTGGGAGTTCGTCCGCCAGCACACCCTGATCGGCGAGCGGATCATCGCCTCGGCGGCGGCGCTCGTGCCGGTCGCGCGCCTGGTTCGCTCCAGCGGCGAGCGCTGGGACGGCAGCGGCTACCCCGACTCCCTGTGCGGTGATCAGATCCCGCTCGGCTCGCGGGTCGTGTCCGTCTGCGAGGCCTACGCGGCGATGATCACAGAGCGTCCCTACAGCGTCGCGATGCGTCCCTCGCGCGCCCTCGAAGAGCTGCGCCGGAGCACCGGCACACAGTTCGATCCCGCGGTGGTAGACGCCTTCGAGCGGGTCGCCGCGCAGCGCGGCCTTCCCGGCGGGCCTCAGGCAGGGAGTCGGCCCGACGGGGCGACGCCAGCCGAGTCGAGATGATTCCGGTGCGATGGCGGCCGGCGACTTCCTCGGGGCGGACTAGGTGCCGGACGTCGTCGTCCTCCTCCTGGCCGCCTCGGCGACCGCTGTAGCGACCGGGCTGGGCGCCGTCCCGGTTTTCCTGTTCGGCTCGCGCACCGAGCGGGCGACGCCGTTCCTGCTCGGGCTCGCCGCCGGCGTGATGGGGGTCGCCGCCGTCGCCGGGCTGCTGATCCCCGCCGGCGAAGAAGGGTCGTTCGCGTCGGTGGCCGCCGGGTTCGCGATCGGCGTCGCCTTCCTCCTCGTGGCCAGTCGACGCTTCGAGCCTGAGCACGGGTTCATGGGACGCAGCGGCCCCGGGGCGCGGACCTCGGCGCTGGTCTTCCTGGTCCTGCTCGTCCACAGCCTGCCGGAGGGCCTGGCGATCGGCACCGCCTTCGCCTCCGAACGGGCCGGCCTGAGCCTGTTCGTGATCGTCGCGATCGCGGTCCAGAATATCCCCGAGGGGACCAGCGTGGCGATCCCGATGCAGGAGGCCGGCTTCGGGCGGATGCGGCAGTTCTGGGCCGCGGTCGCGACCAGCGCCCCGCAGCCGGTCGGCGCCCTGATCGCCTTCCTCGCCGTCGAGGAGGTGAGCGGGCTGCTGCCGTTCTCCTTCGCCTTCGCGGCAGGGGCGATGCTGGCCCTGATCGTGGTCGAGCTGCTGCCCTCTGCCTACGCGGGGCGGCACCGGGAGGGTCCGAGCGCCGGCATCGCCTTCGGCGCGGCGGTGATGCTGGCGTTGAGCTACGCGCTCGGCGTCTGACCCCCCCCGAGCGGGCCCCCCGACCTGGCAGCGGCTTCCCGGCTGCCTATACTCCGCCGCTGACCGAAACCTGCCTAATCCCTCCGTCGCTGACCGAGGGAGCGGGGGAACCACCGGGGAGACCACTCCCCAGGGGCGAATCGGACAGATGTGTCCGTAGCGCAGCTCTTTCAGCGCGAGCCCGACAGCTAACCCCGCCGGCTCCGGAAAGAGAGGATGTTCGTTGCTCGGTTCACGCAGTCGAAGCCTTCGGAAGCTGGCCCTCGCGCCGCTGGCGATGCTTGCTTTCGTCGCCGCCACCGCGATCTCCGCGTCCCCGGCCCAGGCTGGCGAAGGCGGGCTCGGCATCGCGCCGCCGCCCAGCGCCGCGCCGGCCAGCGCCGCGTCGCCGACGGTGGAGACCTCGCGGCTGGTCTTCCCGGTCCGCGGGCCGCACCAGTACTGGGCGGGGATGGGCGACGGCCGCGGCCACCAGGGGGTCGACGTCGGCGCCCGCTGCGGGACGCCGCTGGTCGCCGCCCAGGCGGGGCGGGTCCGCTTCGTCAAATACCACCCCCGGGCCGGCAACTACGCGGTGATCGACGTCGACGGCTCGACGCTCGACTTCGCCTACATGCACATGCGCGAACCGGCCTCGGTCGCGGTCGGCCAGCAGGTCCCGGCCGGCTACCCGCTCGGCTTCGTCGGCGACACCGGCAACGCCTCCGGCTGCCACCTTCACTTCGAGGTCTGGGAAGGCGCCTACTACGGCGGCGGCGCCCCGATCGACCCGATGCCGTTTCTGACCGCCTGGGACACCACTCGCAAGCGGGTCAAGCAGCGCAGTCGCTGACAGCGGCGGCGACCAGGCGGAGGTCGTCGACGAGGGCCGCGAGGGCGTCCTCGCGCTCGTCGTGGTCGCGCAGGCGCAGGATTGCCGAGGGGTGCATGGTCAGCGCCGCGATCGGGGCCAGCGGCGACTCGAGCAGGCGGCCGCGGTCGCGGGTGACGCGGACGGAGCTGCCGAACAGGGCCTTGGCGGCGGTCGAGCCGAGGGCGATCAGGCCGGTTGGGCGGACCGCCTCCAGCTCGGCCTCGAGCCACGGCTTGCAGGCCTCGACCTCGCCGGCCCGCGGCGTCTGGTGGAGGCGGCGCTTGCCGCGCGGCCGCCACTTGAAGTGCTTGACCGCGTTGGTCACGTAGACCGCGTCCGAGTCGATGTCGGCGCCCTCCAGGGCGCGGGTGAGGACGCCGCCGGCAGGGCCGACGAACGGCTCGCCCTCGCGGTCCTCGCGGTCGCCGGGTTGCTCGCCGACCAGCATCAGCTTCGCCTTCTTCGAGCCGGCGCCGAAGACCGTCTGCGTGGCGTCGGCCCAGAGCGGGCAGCCGCGGCACTCGGCGGCCGCCTCGCGGAGGCGGGGGAGGGAGCGGCTGGCCGGCACGAACTCGGCGGCACTCCCGGCCTCGGACTTGGTGGCCATGCCCACGGCTACCCGTCGCCGCCGGCGGACAAGCCCCGCATCAGGTAGCGGGCGTTGGCCGGGGCGTATCCCTTCCAGTCGTTGTTGAGGTAGGCGTAGGCCGGTCGCCGCGCGCGCCAGGCGGCGATCCGCCGCCCCCAGCCGTCCAGCTCGGCCTCCGAGTAGTTGCCGCCGCGGCCGCGGTGCCCGTAGTGGAGCCGCAGGTAGGCGA